>CAYZUV010000381.1:0-2257 GCA_964481245.1 uncultured Pseudomonadales bacterium | reverse complement strand
CGTCAAGGGACATCTCATCGGGGTGAAACAAAAAATCGCATTGAATCCGCGTTTTCGATGCAGACAATGGCCACACGTAAAAAGCGGCGACGTGGTCCATGGCCAAACTCAGCATCAAATTGGGGTAAAAGAGCTCGCCCTTGTGATGCGTCTTCTCGGTTTCACTCAGTCCCGGGAAGGGGGCACGGACCGTTTCACCACTCAATGTAAAGGTGGTCGCGCCCACTCGATGCGGCACCCCCTCGTCCCAATCAAGCGCTTGTCCACCACCCTGACGAAACGCTGGCACGATTTCACACAACTCGGGGTGAACCGGCCCGCAGTGATAACACTCGTTGTAATTCTCAAGCACCACTTTCCAATTGGCTGCGACCTCATAGGTCTTCTGCGCGCCTACCTTCAGCTTATCCAGCGGATAACGCGAGATCCGCGCCACACCCGGACCCAAGTCATCGAGCAGCGGATCATTGAGCGCCGAATCAACGCGGACGAACAAAAATCCTGCCCAGATTTCTACTTCTATAGGGTGTAGCGATAGATCGTCGCAATCGATTTTGAGATGCGGCGCGCCTCGCAGCGGGCCCGATAAATGATAGCTCCACGCATGATAAGGGCAGGTGATGGTGGCGCCAAATCGACCCGACTTTACGCCGCCATCTGGCATAGGAATCAACTCGGCGCCTCGATGACGACAGACGTTATGGTGAGCCACCACGAGGTCGCCTTCTGCGCGAACGAGCAGCAGAGAGACGTCACCCACCACCAGTGCCACATAATCCCCCACCTGGGGGATCGCATCCGCTCGACCCACGCACATCCAACCCCGTTTAAAGATCGCCAGAAATTCGCGTTGAAATTCCCCAATTTCAACGTAACTCGCACGAGGCAGCGTGGGTTCCAGCATGTCATCACTCATGATGGTTCATTTCCTCGGCAGTCTGTCGCCCCGTGACGTGTCTTGGGACTGTTTCCAATAGGCCGCGCGCGCTTTGCCGCAAGGGGCCATCGCTCGTCCTGCCCGGTCGCTGCGCGTCGAGCATTTAACAGATCAACCACGAGCAAAAACACTCGCGGGCGTGACCGAATTCATCGGCTCATCGCGAAGATAAAGTGCGGAATTGTCCTCGATGAGTGCCCGCGCAAAGGCATGGCCACTGTAGACCGCATGCGCAATCGCGCCGGGGGCTTGCGCATCACCGACAAGGCTAATCGTTGATCCTGAAAGCCGTCGGTTGAGCAAGGCCTGATACAGTTCGTCATTAGGTTCTCGATGACCGACGATCACCACAGCATCCACGTTTCGCTCGATCTGTTCGCGATGAAACAGATTGGCAAGCGTTGCCCGCGTGCCGTCAAAGGCTTCGAGCGTCTGAGTGGTCAATATCTCAACCTTTTTTCTCGCCAAGGCCTGGTAGACATAAGGCAGTTCGTTCGTCATAAACGTCCACGGCGATGCGTGACCTGAAGGCGTTGCGTAGATCACCTCGAAGCCTTCAGCCCCTAAGTGTTCGGCAACCAGTCCTCCCAAGTAATAGTGGTCGAAATCAAACACCAAGACCCGGTTTCCTAAAATCTGGTTGGCATAAACATCGTGTGGGGTGTACACCCGATCACCTTCTAGGCGCCCCACAGGGATCTCTAGCGTCGCGTAGAGATAGTTCGTCCATCGAGCGCCGGTCGCAATCGCCACGTGATCCGGTCCCAAGGCTTCAATGCCTTCAACATCCAGCTCACTTTCAAGAAACATCGAGACATTGCCCATCTGAGACAGTGCAGCCACTCGGTAATCCCGAACTCTTCGCCAAGTGGCGAGCCCAGGCAATCGACTCTCCTGCAGCACGCGCCCACCCCAGTCATCGGTCCGCTCCGAGAGCGTGACTTCAAATCCCTGTTTCGCGGCAATGAGCGCGGCCTCTAGGCCCGCAGGGCCGCCACCAACGACCAGGACAGATTGCGCTTCTTTGGTCTTTGAGAACCGCTCAGGGTGCCATCCGCGACGCCACTCTTCACCCGCGGTCGCATTCTGCGTGCAACGAACCGGCACGCCATCGTGCCAACTCGCGATGCAAATGTTGCAACCGATACATTCGCGTATCTCATCGCTTCGCCCTTGACGAATTTTTTCCGGCAAAAAGGGATCTGCAATACCGGCCCTGGCACCGCCGATCAAATCGAGCACCCCTCGTCTGATCTGCGACACCATGGTATCAGGCGACGTAAATCGCCCCACGCCAACCACCGGTTTTTGGGTGACCTG
>CAYZUV010000380.1:0-2271 GCA_964481245.1 uncultured Pseudomonadales bacterium | reverse complement strand
TGCACCAGCAAAAAATCATCAAAACCACTGCGAACTCGATAGAGCCCCGCCAGCGCTCGATCCAAGCTCGCATCGCCAGTGTCGAGCAACAGCCAGCCAATCGGGAGTTGCTCAAGCTTGGTCCTCGTTGCGAGAATATCAACATTGTCTCTACCAATCAGTCGAATCAGTTCGGGCGACAATTGTTGGTTGCCTCGACCAAACAAAAAACCGTGGCCGCCGGTCACGCCCACCACCAATCTCACGGCCCCTTGCCGAGCAAAGGCGATCAACGTTTCGGCATCCGCATCGGCAGCCAGAAGAACGCCATTTCTCACCACATCAACACCTAGCAGTGAATGAGGGAGTGCCAAATGCGCCATGACGGTACCCACCGTGCGACCTGCACCAAAAAGGTAGGTCACATCTTCCGCCATGTTCTCCACGTACCCTGCAGCGATTTCCTCTTGTGCTAAAGGCTCTGATTCTTTACCACCAATTTTGGTTGCCTGCACATACTGATGCGCAACCGGAACCAACATCTCTCCGTAGTATCTGGCGCTTATCTGGCCCGCGCGATAGGCGACTTCATCAATATCCCTGACCTCCGCAGACTGACAAGAGACCCGCTCGGCCTGAACGAGCGATCGCAAGACTCTGGACGCAGCCTCGGGATTAACAGCAAAAACTCCGGAGTACATTTTGACGCCACAAGGAATACCAAGGACCACCTGACCTTCGGGTAGCGAATCCAACACATCGCGCGCCGTGCCGTCACCGCCGGCAAATACGATGACATCGACCCCCGATGCGCACAGGGCGGCGACTGCAGCCCTGGTATCACCTGCGGTGGAGGCACGTCCAGGTTCGAGGTGAAATGCAATCTTGGGTTCGTAACCAAGGGCTATGAGCAGATCACCGCCCATGGCCCCACTGGCGGTGAGCCACTGCACGGGGCGTTGGATCTGAGGCTCAGCGGAAAACTGAGAGAGTACGGCTTTGACGCGGTCTTGAGCCTGGGGCTGCGCGCCCCTCTCAATGGCCAACGCTTGTAAGGCAGGGCCATCAGAGCCCTTCAAGCCCACCCGGCCGCCCAAACCCGCGACTGGGTTGACTAACAATCCGATTCGAAATGGAGACACTGAAAAAGTCATTCGCCGCGCTACGTCAGGCGCTTCACCACACTGCTGTAGGTAAAGCAGGCTTCGTCATCCACCAGACAAGTGCCGGAAACAAACGCGAGTGAGCGGGTTTTTCGATTGACCACCGGTTCGGTGATGATCACATCGCCGAGCGACGCGCCTCTCAGAAATTCACAAGCAAAACTGACCGTGACACAGGATTCGCCCTGATAGTGATCTGTTGCCGCCATGCATAACGCAAAGTCCGCAAATGTCATGAGCACGCCCCCGTGGACGCTTTCCATTGTGTTGCAGTGCCTCGGCTCAATCTTGAAGGCATACAGACCACGCCAATGCTCAACGGTTTTGGGGACATAGTAAAAGGGACCTATATGGTCTTCTGCGGGATCAAAGCCTTGTTGGGGGATAAATTCATCTGGAAAAATCATGCTGGCTGCTCTCGATAGTGACTGGGTGACAGGAAGTTGGCCGAGCCCGATCGCAATGCCAGTCCCGTTGAAAATTCGAGCGCTCGCTTGGGCATTTGAGACACCAACGCTAAGGCCTCTTCTTGCACTCGATGCCGGAACTCAAACCCTGCGCCCAACACTAAATTATCGGCCGAGACCCGAAAGGGTAATCCGCTTGCTTGCGAGAAAATCCACTCAAGCGCCTGGGGTCTTGCCTCAACCGACTCGAAGGCCGCCTGCGCGCTTGGGTCACGGTCTGATTCATACCAATAGCCATAATCGACCATCAGTCGACGGCGAGGGCCCGCCAAACACCAATGAGCGATTTCATGTAGCGCGCTCGCAGGGAAATCCTCTCGGTATTGAATCTCTGCGAATTCGGTGTGTGACGCCGGTTGGAAGAGAGGCTCATTGAACCCACCCAATAGGCGAACGCGGTAGTCTTGACCGAGCGTTTGGTCAAACGCCTCATGAATTCGCTGCAAGGGGCTAAGAAGCACCGGCCTGTCCCTCATCAATCACCGGGTGCGATGCCAGCCATTGCCAATAGCTAGGACTGAGAAAAGTTTGCCCCTTCAATAACCGCTGCAGATAGTCTCGAGTGGGTCGTAGGCCCTCACCGAGGAACGCGGGTTGCCCAATGTATGTCCAAGCTTCGCGCGTTCTCTCTGAGCATTCGACCATCACACGCGTCCTTCGAT
>CAYZUV010000379.1:0-2272 GCA_964481245.1 uncultured Pseudomonadales bacterium | reverse complement strand
CCGTTCGACCAATGAGGTAGGGGTCGCTCCTAAGCACTCGAAGGGCTTCAGGGTCCTTGGGGTTCGCAGCGAAGGCGCGCATGGCCGCCGCTTTGTGCGGATCTTTTTCTAAATTCGCGGCCTGCTGGAAATAGGCGAGGGTTATGTCATTGAGTTCGGGTTCGAAACGGTGGGCGGCAATACGCGAAAGGGCGCCGGAGAGCTGCGCAATCGCATTATCTTCTCTGGGTGCCGAGCTGTGTCCGCCGGGGTTGGTGACCTCGAGGCGATAATCGATATAACTTTTCTCAGCGCCTTGCCAGCTCCAGTAGAGCGGCTCGCCGGTCGTTTCATCCAGGGTTCCTGAGGCACCATCGACATTGAGTACCAAGTGCGCGTTACGAAAGCGTTCGGCGATCACCTTGGATGTGGCCATGGTGGTTTCTTCATCACCCGAGTAAGCAATGACAATGTCCCGGCTGGGTTGATATCCGGTCTGCCTGAGGCGAAGGGTGGCAACCAGCGCCAATGACGCATCAAATTTAGTGTCGCTGGCGCCTCGACCAAAGAGATAGCCGTCTTCCACAACGGGGGTGAAAGGGTCTCGCGTCCAGTCCGCTGGATCAGCATCCACCACGTCCAGATGGGCGGAGATGATGATGGCGCCAGCATTCCGATCGAGTCCTGGCCAGGTCGCAATGAAATAAGCAGTCTCCTCAAAAGGGATCACTTCAATTTCTTGAGCGGGCCAGCCGCCCTCTACGAGTGCTTGCCTGAACCGGTTGGCGACGTCCGCCGATTGATTGCCCGGGCCACGCACAGATCGCATCGCGATGGTCTCCTTTGCCAAGGTCAGCACCAATGCCTCAGCGCCTGTGTCAAAGGATTCTGCTCTAAGGGAGGGCGTTGCAAAGGCCGCAGCGGCGGCAAGATAAATGGCAAAGTATGTTAATGACATTGATAAAGGCATACGTTGGGGCAAAGGCATACGGTGGGCTCAAAAGTGGTTGCGAACCGCTATTGCAGCTTTGAGCCGCGTGGATTGCAAGACATATTTAACGGGAGAGGCTAGCTGTTTTCCGTACCCTCTCGCCAATCGGCGAGATTCAGTTCGATCGCGGCAAACCCACCCATCCAGAGACAACTGTCCCAGGTGTAAAGCCAATGCCCGTGCCATGCCCAGCTGAGGGCGCAGAGTAAGATGATTCCGTAGCACGCGCGGCAAGCCACTCGCAAATGCACAACCGGTTGGCTCGAGGATGTGGGTTGTTGCTGCAGGATAACGATCAACGTCAAGCAAAGTGAGAGCAGAATCCAAGCGCCTGATTCCAAGACGTCGGCCCAGGCTTGCAGCATGGCCGTTTGATAGCCGTCGAGGTCCGTGATGATTTGCCCATCATTGAGTAGATAGAGCGGCCAGGCTCGAATGAGGCTTGCGCAATTGTCGGGTGTGATCGGCAACACCACTTGGTTATCGAGAAACCCCTTCGCCTTTGAGGTGCTCGCACAAAGATCACGAGCGCCGGGTAGCGCGGTGACGTCAAAAATCGACAAGATGCCCTCGAAGTAAATGACGAAGGTGTTCGCGATGAGTACGAGGCAGACCAACCTGGCAAGGTGGAGTCCCAGTTTCATCCACCGGGTGGTCCGTTCGCGAAGCCAGTAGCTCTCTATTTCAAAAATGGCCAACAAGCCAAACCATCCCAGTTCGTCGAGCGAGGTTGCAAAGTACGGCAGCGCGTCGATGAACGAGGCGATCTGCTCGCGATTTTCAAGGTAGTGGGAGAGCTCATCAATAAGATAGGCGCAGAAATTGATGAAGAGCAGTGAGTAGACCACGACCTTCACGGCTTGTTGATGAGAGGCGAGGGCGAGCGCTGCAGGCCGAATCACTGTTTGTTGGAGGGATAACCCGCGCGTCACCATCGTCAAGAATCGAACCAGTAGCCGTCTGGGTCGTCAGGCCAGACCCCTAAATTTTTCCCGTGCGCTTGGAACCCCAATAATCGCTGAATGTACTCTGGTTGGGCTTCAACCACTTCTTTCGAAAGCGTGAGATATTGGTTTTCCTCTTGCCGTAACCAACCGAGCGCGTAGGTATTGACGATTGCGCGGCGAGGAGACGGGCTCAGATTCGCGCCGCCGCCGTGAAAGGTGGAGCCCAGGTACACAAGGGCTGATCCAGAACCCATGACCGCTTGCTCAATGCTGCCCGTTTCAGCCGCCTCGGCTTCTCTGGGCAAAATACGTGTTGCACCGTTTTGTTCGGTGAAGTCATCGAGCGCCCAGAGCG
>CAYZUV010000378.1:0-2273 GCA_964481245.1 uncultured Pseudomonadales bacterium | reverse complement strand
GCCATTTCCTCCAACTCGTCCTGATTCTGACGAAAATCTTGATAGCGGCGGTACGCCCGCAAAAGCGCGTCGTAGTCAAACGCAAGTTGCTGACGCCCAACGCGATCAGTTGCGCCCAAGGCCTGATTATAGTCTTCAAATTCAAATTGGTATTGGCGCCAGATGTGATACGGGCCTACCATCTTTTGCATGACCTCTGCGTAAGCCTCGTCGACCGCATCCACAAATGAAAACTCACTGTCACGGATTCGCTCGATTCGCCGTAGCATCGGATCGTCCTCGGCTGGGTAACCAAAAAGCACATAACGATCTTCCGTTGATCCTAAGTACGAGCGAAAGGTTGCGGGCGCGAGCTCAACCCCATAGCGCATGAGCGCAACGGCTTGGAGATCAATTAACACCTCGCTCGATTGACGCTTCAGGCGTTCGGACAAGGCGTTGGCGACCTTAAAAAAGAGCGGTGAAAATGGCTCCCTCTTGGCGAGTGCATCATCAAGGTAGTCGGAGGCTTCAGCCTCATGACGCATCGATTCGTCAAACCAAATCGCCCCCGAAGCATCAACACAACGGATCTCCAAATGTATTCTTGCAGCATGGGCATCCTCAATCTTACCTTCGCAACCCAGCTCTGCAGTGGACTCGGCACTCGGTACAACGCGGACTGCGCCCCAATAACCCGATTGATCCAGGACGTCTTTCAGCTGCGTCGAAAAGTAATGCTTTTCTGCCTCAATGAGACGCGCTTCAGATTGTGTCGCCGCGCTCGATCGGTTCTCAAACAGTGCGATCGACACATTCAAAAGGGGCGCCGTCGCTGCGCCCGTGGCTTGATCCAGGGTAACGGGCATCGCTTGCAGGGGTTCGCTTAATGTTGCAATCGAATCTGAATCTACAGCACCCGGATCTGATACGGTTTGGCATCCAGCCACAAGCAAGATCAAGAAGAACGCCGAGAAGCACTCAATGCCTGTCACATTCAAGTGTGCAGTCTCTTCGGCATCCGGCGGGGAAGAAACGCGCCTATCATCCATCGCTCTCGATGTCGTCCACCAGAATCCGAATAAATTGCGCATACGCCCCAGACTAAAACGTGATTGCCGCCTCATGAGGGACTTTCCCCGCCAAGAGTACAAACCTTACCTTTGCCCACGACATACTCACACTGGAATCGATCCTCGCCGGGTTCAAACGGCACATAGACTCGATTAATCGTGAATGCTTGGGAGACGCCTTGACCTAAAATACTGGTCGCAACGTTGAGTTCCCTACGGGCGGGGCTCAAAGTCAAACGATGTTCGATGCCAATGCCTCCGGGCAACAACTGCTTCACGATCAATTGCTCTTCCCGCCACTCACATCGAGCGAACCCAAGATTTGTCATCCCCGACTCTGGCTGCAAGGACTCGCACCGCAACGTGAAGTTGTCATCGCGATGGATTTCGAGGGAAGCATCACTTGAAACCACTTCGAGTACACTGGTTCGGGTAATGTGTTCAGCCAACCGGCCCAGATTGATAAGGCCCTGCAAATCAGCCATGGCCATCATGGGAGAGTCGCCAAATCGAGGATCGGATTGCGCAAGACGCCGACGGTGACCACTCAACGTGACCTCATAAAGGTAACGAAGCTTATCGCCCGGGTTCTCACTGCGAGAAAAATCAATTTCCCAGTGCCCATCAAACAGTGGCTTGATTGGAAAACTGCTTGTTGCCCACAGCGCACCAGACCAAGTCAGCATCAGCAAGCCCAACAGAGTGCCCCAAACCTTAGGCTGTCGGTACCGCTCGCTTTTAATTTTTGGCGCTTGCATTTAGATTCAAGGGTTCACGTTTTAGAGGCCTACGTATGGACTATCCACTTTCCGGGCTCAAAGTGCTTGATTTTTCTCGAGTACTCGCGGGGCCATTTGCGGGCCGAATGCTGTCAGACCTTGGCGCAGACGTCGTCAAGATTGAACCACCAGAGGGCGACGTTACCCGATTCTGGGGTAAAAGCATCGCGAATCTGCCTGGATATTACCATCAACAGAATGCCGGCAAGCGCAACATCTGCGCGGACTTACGCAGGCCCGAGGCTATTGCGCTGATTGAAGCGCTTGTGAAGCAAGCCGACATCGTCATCGAAAATTACCGTCCAGACGTGATGGGTCGACTCGGGCTCAGCTATGCGCATCTCGCAAGCCTCAACCCACGAATCATTATGCTGTCGATTAGCGGTTTCGGGCATGGCGGCCCTGAGTCAAGGCGACCCGCTTATGCCCCGGTCATTCACGC
>CAYZUV010000377.1:0-2279 GCA_964481245.1 uncultured Pseudomonadales bacterium | reverse complement strand
CGGGCCATGGCTTATGTTGCATCCGCATCTGACCGTCGATCATCGACGTCTCGTGGAGCATCATCCGACCAGCCTCTGGCGAGCTCGCACCTTTTAACGTCGTGGTGCCACTTTCACTCGTCAATTTGCCGTAGATGGCCATGACATTCCGCCCGGGCAGCGGTGCTCGCGCCCAGAGCTCGGTCGCCTTGAGTGAACGAGTGCCTTGATGCGCTACTTGGGGCTGCACCTCGTGCATCGCGTGGTGACCAGCCTCATGCGCATCTGCCGAGGCTTGACTTCCTGCGCCAATCACCAAACACATGAGGCCCATCAATGGAAATGAGCGAAAGATGGCTGCGGTGATGATCTGCGGGTTTGATACGCCAAACTCAGCTCGCTTCAAGGTGTATAAGAACTGCATCGATTCATCTCTTGTGAGAAACTGCAAAGCATACTCGAGCATTTAAGCCAGGCCCAGCGAATCACATGTCGAACGTCTTCGAGCACTTCACCCAACATCACCAAGAAACAAAGCCATTCTTAATTGCCCCAACAGGAGAGCCGATCGCGACCTATGGGGATCTGCATCGATCGACCGCTCAATATCTCAGTGCCCTGATTTCCCTCGGTTTACAGCCTGGCGATCGGGTGGCTGTCCAAGTTGAAAAATCAGCCGAGGTTTTATTTCTCTACTTTGCGTGTCTTCGCGGTGGCTTCATCTATCTGGCGCTCAATACTGCCTACCAAAGGGAGGAAATTCGGTATTTCCTGGCAGATGCGGAACCCGCGCTCTTCGTGGCCGACCCCAAAAAAGCCGAAGAAACACGGTCGGTTGGCGCGGCCAAGGTTCTGACCCTGGATGCAAAGGGTCAGGGTAGCCTGCGTGATCTCGCTGACCAATCGGAATTAACCAATCATGTCGAGCCAGTCACCGCGGACGATACCGCCGTGATTCTCTATACATCGGGCACCACGGGGCTGCCCAAAGGCGCGATGATTACGCACGGAAACATCATTTCCAATACAGAAACCCTTTGCGAGGCTTGGGATTGGCGATCTGACGATGTCATGCTCCACGCGCTGCCCATTTTTCACGTTCATGGCCTATTTATTGGTACGCACTTGGCCGTCCTCAAGGGGAGTTCAATCCTATTTCTTCCGCAATTCGATCCCGAAACGGTGTTGCAGCAACTGCCAAGCGCCACGGTCTTTATGGGCGTGCCGACTTACTACACGCGGCTTCTGAGCGCAGGCATTAATGCCAAGCAAGCACAAGGCATGCGGCTGTTTACCTCTGGCTCAGCGCCTTTATTGCCCCAAACGTTTACGGCCTTCGAAGAGGCCACCGAGCATGTCATCGTTGAGCGTTATGGCATGACTGAGACCGGGATGAACACTTCCAATCCCGTCTACGGTCAACGAAAGCCAGGCACCGTGGGTCCAGCACTCAAAGATGTCAGCTATCGAATTGTTGACGGCAATGGCGCGTCGTTGCCTCAAGGCGAGCCCGGGCAGCTGCAAGTCAAAGGGCCGAACGTCTTCAAGGGCTATTGGCGAAAAGAGGCGCAAACTCAAGCCGCCTTTACTGCCGATGGTTATTTCGACACGGGAGACGTTGCGCAGACGGATGAAGACGGCTATGTGTCCATTGTCGGTCGAGAAAAAGACCTCATCATCACAGGGGGGCTTAACGTTTACCCCAAAGAGATCGAAACGTTGATCGATCGGTTTGAGGGTGTACTAGAGAGTGCCGTGATTGGTGTTCCGCATCCTGATTTCGGAGAAGCGGTCACCGCGGTCATCGTCGGCAATGGTCAAAGTGAAATCGATCCCGCACACCTCATTCAATCGTTAAAAGATACGATCGCTAATTTCAAAGTCCCCAAGCGCGCGATCATCGTTGATCAACTGCCCCGAAACACCATGGGCAAGGTACAAAAAAATGTGCTGCGGGACGATTACCGAGATTTGTATCGTTCGTGAGACCAAATTCGTTGACCTTGACCTGCAGCCTTCGCGCATTGACCAACCATTATTTCACTCGGGGGCATGTAAGCCTACGCGGGACACCGGCCGGACCCGTAAGGTGATAGGGATGCACGCTAGGCCATGTGAATCAACACGGCTCGCAGGGAAATCTTCGGCAGACCTTGTTCTTTTAGCCTAGTCATCGTGCAATTAAAGGAAAGCAGTAGATTGAGGCGGTTCACCCCATATGACTAAAAACATTCGGTTAGCCGTCCTCGCCTCTGGACGAGGCAGTCATCTCGAAAATGTCGACTTGGCCTGCCAAAACC
>CAYZUV010000376.1:0-2298 GCA_964481245.1 uncultured Pseudomonadales bacterium | reverse complement strand
GAGCGACCGACCAAAGCGAAACGTCGTTCAAACTAATGTCAGACGCGTTAAGGGCCTCTTCGTGCAAATCGAACGACTCCGCAAAGAGATATTTGGGTTGCGTTTTATCGAATACCGCACGGAACTTGGAGAACGCGGGCTCGACTGTGGTGTAGCTGATACTCACCGGTACCACAGGCACCCGCGCGTAGAGCGCACCCAATTGCACAATAAAGTGCGCTCTCGACGCGCCTGAGAGGATCATCAATGGTGTCTGCTCATTCGCGCCTTGGGCCAGAAGATGTGTCGCGACACCCATCGCTCGCAGGTGAGCGTCCCCGTAACTCAGTGATTCGAACTCACCCGTTGATGATTTCTCGCAAATAATCGACCGGCTTGGATGCGCCTGAACTCGCTCAACCATGATCTGCGCGAGACTCTTCGGCAGGCTGTCCAGCGCATATCCTGACGTGAGGATGAGTTCACCACTCTCTCGTCTCTCAATTTGCACATTGGGTTCCATCGATTGACCTCGCGCTAACTCTCGCCCTAGAAAGGGTTTGCCGAAAAGACATCACCCTATGACTTCCCTATCGTTGAGGCAAGCCAATCACTCAGTCTAAAGAAGGAATAAGCTCGAAATTAGAGCTTCCGCCTGACAAGCGATTCCCCACAAGTTAAATGTTTAATCCGTGTAAACAAGCCGTGGTCGAATCAATACCGGCCAATCCCCAAAAAAGCAGCGACCGAGCCAGCACGACCGAGAGACCCATAGCGCATCTGGATAGGAATACGCCCTTTTTGGCCAGCGCAGGCTCTTTACAGATGTGGTATCGAGAGCGACACTCTCTAAGTTGAGCCAGGAAGCCACCCATGAAGAAGTCCCGTAACGGCACATTTCTACAAGTCTCTTTGGTGGGGACGGCCGCTTTATGTTTGTCCATGATGATTTCGGTCACCGTCTTCGCTGCGGAACCTTCGGGCGAGACTAATGAGGGGCCAGAAATTGCATCTGAAACCTCTGCAGTGAAGAAAGAAAAACTCATCTGTAAGCGCGAGAAGATCCTGGGAAGCAACCGCACACAAAAAGTCTGTAAAACTCAGTCTCAGATTGATGCAGAGAAGGAGGGTGCACGAAGATTCGGGCAGCAGATTCGCAATGCCACTGGGGTTAAATCAACTCTAGGTCAATAGCGCGGGAAATGGCATTGGGATTAGATGAGCCGCGGTCACTGCACTCCCGAGCTTAGCATTCACGCATCCCTTTCTCTGTAGATCCTAGCTTCATCTGCAGGTTCTGATTCGTCTCGATCCTTTTCTAACCCCATTCGCAGCCTTCGATCTCTGTGCGCGCCGAGACTCACGCCTGCTGACCAGCATGTCAATACACCTAAAATTTGTGAGGAGTTGAGCCCGGCAAAAAAAAGCCCGGCATAGCCGGGCTTTTCTCTACTACTGGATGGATCGAAACTACTGACCCATTCGAAACGTCACATCCGCTTTGATCATTCGACCAAACGCATTGTGCGTGAAAGGATCGTAGTTCAGGTCACCTCGGGCTGCGGGCGGATCTTCATCCGTCGCATTAACCACAGACAGACCGAACGTCATGTTATCCAGGCCATTCCACAGATAGTGGATGTCTAGTGTGACTTGTGAGTCAATCGTGGCAAGCCATGGATAAGCCGCGCCCGCGCCTTCATCGTCATACTCGCCAATATAACGAGCAACGAGACTGGCGTAGTGGCTATCGGTCTCAAAACTCACCGTCGCATTCGCTTTGAGTTCAGGCTTGGAGGTAAACGAAGGGCCCGAGTTATAGTTGAGCTTACCGACGAGATCACTACCACCGGCGAGCAGAACAGAACCTGAGATATCGTATTGATCAGCAACTTCATACTCCGTCACCATCGTTCCCTCAACCGCAAAGCCGAGTGTGCCAGGCAGGATATCTTCAGTGCTGTATCGAAGGGCGACGTCAATACCTGACGTCTTGATCTCAGCGCCGTTGATGATGTTGACCGCGATTCGCTCAGTGCCAGCCAAATTCGTGTGAGCAGCCACTGGGAAGATGTGCGTGCGCAGCTCATTACAATTCGGGCTATCCACTGCAACCCCACCGGCGATACACCCGTTAGCGGTGTAGGCCGAAAGCAGCGAGTTAAAGCCCTCGGTCACGAATGAATCCTCAAAGGTGAAAGACCACCAGTCGATTGACGCATAGAGGTTATCGTTCTGGAAGATTGCACCGATGTTGGTCGAAACCGCCGATTCAGACGTCAGATTGGGGTTCCCAATCGTGTCAATCGCCTTAAACGC
>CAYZUV010000375.1:0-2302 GCA_964481245.1 uncultured Pseudomonadales bacterium | reverse complement strand
ACGTCGGCCTTGGCGCTGCGCGAGTTATCGAGTGTTGCGCCTGCTCGGACAGTGAAATAACGCGATAAATTGAAATGATCGAGGATGGGGAATGCTGAGGCCTCGGGTTTCGAGGTCGCGATGGCCAGCAGATGGCCCTGGCTTTGAAGCTCACTAAGCACATCCTCAACGCCAGGGTAGACCGAGTTTTCAAAGGCGCCAACGTCTTGGTATCTCGCCCGATAAGTGGCGATCACTCGATCAACGTCCTCAGGCCGAACGCCGACTCTTGGAAGACCGATGGTAAAGGGTGGGCCAATGATGGATCGAATAGTTGAGTCACTGGGTACGGGGTAGCCTGATTGCTCTAGGGCCCAAGCCAACGAGCGTTGTATGCCTGGTTCGGAATCACAAAGGGTGCCGTCTAGGTCAAAAAGGATCATCATTGTTGTGTTTTCTCTTCTTCTCGCGAGCGGGTGCTGGGACGCTTGACACGAGGCAAACTAATGCCTGATTACGAGCTATGTTAAATCAAATTCGGCGGGTTATCCGGCACGTTCTTGGGCGGCAAAAGGCGAGGTTGATGCCCAGGGGAAAGATCGCTTGATGGTTTGACGCGGGTACGAGCTCGCGTGATGACAGGTTCTCCTGGCCGACGCATCAATCTTCGCCCCATCGCGGTGTTCGCTTCGCCTCATCGCGCAGTTGTCCTAATCCCATTTGGCTGCTGGGCGGCTTAGTTAAACGGGCCGTCATCCGCGAATTCCAAACGGAGAGTTCTATGCTAAGAAGATATTGTCCCTGGCAATCATCGAAAGAATCGGCTTGAATATTCGTTTTGAGTTTTAAGGAGCGCTGCGTGCGGATTGAGGGGTTTCAACGTCTTCTAACGTACTTGGTCCTCTGGATAGGTATCGGGTCGTTGTCACAAACCGCGTTTGCCGATCGCGTTCTGGTGAGCACGTTAAAAGGTGAAGTGGGCGATGGTAGCGTCGATGAAGTGATTCAAGATCTGCAATCAGCCGAAGATACTGGCAGTCATCTGGTCGTTTTGAAGATCGACACGCCGGGCGGTTATATCGACCCGACGCGCCGATTGGTCCAGGCTATTTTGGACTCTCCTGTGCCGGTTGTGGGCTATGTCGCTCCGGCAGGCGCGCATGCGGGCAGTGCGGGTACATTCATCTTGAGCGCTTGTCATATTGCAGCCATGTCGCCTGCGACCAATGTAGGATCAGCCAAGCCCGTGATGGTTGCCTTCGGCGAACCTGATCCAGACATGAAGGTCAAAATCATTAATGATGCGGCTGCGCAAATGCGCTCACTGGCACAACTGAGGGGCCGGAATGCCGAGTGGCTAGAGTCGGCCGTATTGGAGTCAAAAAACGTCACGGCGCAAGAGGCGTTGGCACTGGGCGTTATCGATCTTATCGCGCCCAGTCAAGGCGAACTGTTAAAGCAGCTGGACGGTCGAGAAGTTGACGTGGCCGGTCAGACTGTGGTGCTCGAATTGAGTCAGCCTGAGATGGTCGAAGGCGAAGCCTCTGCGGGCCAGCCGCAATATTTGTGGTGGGTCTATGCTGGCCTTGCGCTTTTGGTCTTTGAGGTGATAGCGCCTGGGTTCATTGCCATGTTTTTCGGCGCCGGCGCACTCTTCACGGCGCTCGCGATTTATCTGGGATTCCCAACCGAGCAAGGCTACCAATTTGGACTTTTTTCTTTGGTTTCTTTGGCGCTTCTTTTCTTTTTTCGGTGGCGATTCAAGGCCATCTTTACGGGCGACGCCACGTCAGCGCAGGGTGCCTCTGAGCTAGAAGCAGGCATGATCGGACATCGGGTCGACTACATCTCAGGCTTTGATGATGCATCAAAAGGGCGCGGTGTGGTCGAATATCGAGGGTCTAATTGGCAAGCCACGGGCGCCTTTGACGTGCTGGCGCCAGGTCAGACGCTCGTCATCTGTGGTATCAACAGCAACGTACTCGAGGTGGAGGTCAAGTAATGGGTATTTTTACGTGGGCGGTGATCGCGCTCTTTGTTGGTTGGGTCTTTTTCCAAACCGTCAGGATCGTGCCGCAGAGAGAGGTTTTTGTGGTGGAGCGACTTGGGAAGTACTACAAGTCTCTCGAGGCGGGCTTTCATATTTTGATTCCCTTCATCGATAAAGTGTCCTACAAGCACACGCTCAAAGAACAAACGATCGATGTGCCCTCGCAAAGCTGTATTACCAAGGACAATATCGCGGTTGAGATCGACGGTATTTTGTACCTTCAAGTACAAGATGCTCAGGCCGCAAGTTACGGAATTCAGGACTACCGATACG
>CAYZUV010000374.1:0-2308 GCA_964481245.1 uncultured Pseudomonadales bacterium | reverse complement strand
ACGATGTGCTGGTTGTGGGGAGCTATCACGGCTTCAATGTTTACCAGTTAGCAGGAGATGGATTGCCTCAGCTGCTGTCGTCCGTGGTCTGTCCTGGTGGTCAAGGGGACGTTTCCATTGTTGGTCATTTACTCATCATGAGCGTTGAACAAACTCGAGGTCGGGTCGATTGCGGTTTGCAAGGTATCGGCGTGGACGTGAGCCCAGAGCGGTTTAGAGGTATTCGCATATTTGATATCAGTGATCTGGAGCGTCCCGTTCAAGTCGGCCAGGTGCAGACGTGTCGAGGCTCGCACACTCATTCGGTCGTTTCTGGGCCGGGTAGTGATGGGAAGATTATCGTTTACAACTCTGGCACCTCTCGCGTTCGCGACAACGAGGAGATGGCGAGTTGCTATGGGGAGGAGCCAGGCGATAACAGAACCGCACTGTTTCGGATCGATGTCATAGAAATACCGGTGGATGATCCCTCAAAAGCCAAAATCATTGACAGTCCCGCGGTGTTTGCTGACCTGGAAACGGGTCGTTTAGCGGGATTGTGGCAGGGTGGTGATCATGGTGATGGCACGCAAGAGACCTCGGAAACAGATCAATGTCATGACATCACGGTGTTTCCGGAAGCGAATATTGCCGCTGGCGCTTGCTCCGGGAACGGCATTATTTTCGACATATCGGATCCCAGGAAACCTGAGCGCATCGATGTCGTCACGGACAAAGGGTTTGCCTACTGGCACTCGGCAACCTTCAACAATGAAGGGACGAAGGTCCTGTTTACCGACGAGTGGGGTGGCGGCAGTCGTCCGAGATGTCGCAGTTACGACCCGCTAGACTGGGGCGCGGATGCCATCTATGACATCGTCGACGGGAAACTGACGTTTAGGAGCCATTTCAAGATACCTGCGCCGCAGATGGAGGAAGAGAATTGCGTTGCACACAACGGCTCTGTGGTACCCGTGCCGGGGCGGGATATTTTTGTGCAGGCTTGGTACCAGGGAGGGCTTTCTGTGATTGATTTCACCGATTCGAGCCAGCCTTTCGAGATCGCTTATTTTGATCGTGGACCGATCCATGAAGATCACCTGGTCCTTGGCGGTTATTGGTCAACCTATTGGTACAACGGCCAGATATATGGAACCGAAATCGCAAGGGGACTTGATGTGTTCGAGCTGATGCCAAGCGAGTTCATAACAGCGAACGAAATCGCCGCGGCCCGTCTGGCGAATCAGGGCGGTACGTTTAATCCTCAGCAGCAGATGCGCATCACCTGGCCTGCTCACCCAACTGTTGCGCTGGCCTATCTTGATCAACTAGACAGGGATCAAGCCTTTACGCCTGATTTAGGCGAGAAAGTGAGATCCGCGTTAGGCACTTGTGGCGATCGCTTGGCAGCGAATAAAAAAGATCGATCGCTTGCCCGCCAGCTGACGCGTTTAAGTGAGTCTTTGGTGGCGCAGGCGGAAACGTCGGCTCTTGAATCGAAAGTTCGTGCGTTGGGTGATCAGCTGACGTTGCTGGCCGACCGATTACGTTGATGCTAAACGTATTGCGGGTATCGGAAGGCGTTGCTCACTGAAGCCCTCCATTAGACCCGTCAAGCTGAACAGAGGCTCTAGGTGCCTCTGTGCGCTCGAGATGGACCGTCGGCCCTGATGAACTTTTGGGTTGAGTGGGTGAGAGGTCTCGATCGCCCACTGAGCGATAGCTACTTTGCGACGTGCGTTTGCGCCAGGCGCTCGCGGCGCTTGGTGATTTTGTCGGCCATGCGGGGCGAGCGGCCGGGGGTGCTCCATGGGCAAACCGCTAAGCAAAGCGCACAGCCGTGGTGTTCGTTAAAAAACGGCAGGCACTTGTCGAAATCCACGTACCATTTCATCTCGCCTCTCACGAGTTGTTTCTCGTCGGTGATGGCGCCAGCTGGGCAATCCCGTTCGCAAATCTGACAGCCTAGGCAAATGTCATCGACATGCAGGCGGTCGGCTTCATCAGCGACCAGCGGGAGGTCTGTTAAGACCGAAGCCAACCTGAACGAGGCACCATATTCACGATTGATGATGGATCCGTGTTTGCCGAGCTCCCCGAATCCGCAGGCTAGAGCAGGGGGGATAAAATTGACACGGCCTGCCATAGGGCCACAATGCCCCTCCGCATGAAAGCCCTCGCTGCGAATCCAGTCCGCTAAATCTCTCGCGATCCGCTCGCCTCGGGTATATTGTTTGATCACCTCACTCGACGCACTGGGCCGCGGCGCGTCTCTTAGGGCGTCATAGTCCATCGCCACGCCCAACATGATGATCCAAGGCTCACTCAC
>CAYZUV010000373.1:0-2316 GCA_964481245.1 uncultured Pseudomonadales bacterium | reverse complement strand
ACCTCACGATCGAATACAAGGGCATCATTCCGGAATCTTTGCGAGACGCCATCGGCAACAGAGTCTTTGGGTGTGATGACTGTCAGCTCATTTGCCCTTGGAATCGACACGCACATGTGCATCAAATCAAGGATTTCGAGCCAAGGCATGAACTGGATCGGAGTACGCTCCTAAGCTTGTTCGCTTGGACTGAAGCCGAGTATTTGAAAAGAACCGAGGGTTCACCTTTGCGGCGGGTTGGATTTGACGGCTGGCAACGAAATCTAGCCGTTGCTCTCGGTAACGCGCCATTCGATGAACGCATCATCCAAGCGCTCGAACTCAAACGTTCGCAGAGCAGTGATCTTGTCGCCGTTCATGTGAATTGGGCGCTCGCTAAACAGCGCGCCAAGGCAAACCTATGATAGGCATCAGGAGCCTGTTGAACCGCTGCATCGTCAAAGGGTACGACCTCGTTCTGGCCAGCACAGGGTCCAACATAATCCCTCTTCGCGCAGGCGGGTGGTCGCAAAAAACCCCATCTGATCACTCGGCGGAGGCGATACTCAGCAACATGATCGAAAAACAATCGAGAGGCTAGGGATCAACATCTGCACAGCACCTGTGCTCTTCCAGCGCTCAATCTTCAAGAATCCAGGTTAAAAAACAAATCTCGATAAATTTGTAACTCTCGAATGGATTCCCGAATGTCCTCCAGCGCTTGATGCATGTTTTTCTTAACGTAGGCATCAAGCACATCAGGCCGCCAACGCCGAGCAAGTTCTTTGACTGTGCTCACGTCTAGATTTCGGTAGTGAAAGTAATCTTCAAGTTCAGGCATGTACTTCACCAAAAACCTTCTATCTTGCCCAATGCTGTTGCCGCACATGGGAGAGGCATTGGCTTGCACATGCTGACGTAGAAAGTCGAGGGTCGCGAGCTCGGCGCTCCGGGTGTCGAACTCCGAATTTAAAACACGCTCAACAAGACCGGAGGCCGTGTGATGCGTGGTGTTCCATTCATCCATGCCATCGATCACCGCTTGCGGATGTCTTACGGCCAAGCAAGGCCCTTCGGCAAGAACATTAAGCTCCCCATCGGTCACAATGGTGGCGATTTCTAAAATGACGTCCTCCTCTGGTTCTAGGCCGGTCATTTCCAGATCGATCCAAATTAAGTTGTCACCGCTCATGACTTTATCGCCTGTAGGTTCATTTCCATCTCAGAGTGTCTTTTTGCTCATTTATTATGACGAGCTCGCTCGCTTCTTTCACAACGCCCATGTTTCAGTTTGACTGATCTGGGGTTGACGCTTGATTCATGTCCTCCGAAAGGTCTGACACAAAGCCTCGCCAATCGCATATCTTTCCGATCCCGCATTCGAGACGCTCTCGCCTCTCCCGCCTGTCCGTAACAGGCGACTCACCCATTCTTTCGCGCGCAACAAAAAGCACGTCTCTTGGGCTCGTCCCTCAGGGCCAAGATCAAAGCTCACTGACTTCAAGCGGCGGTCAGACTACTTCAATCTGAGCACCCGAAGCCTTGGGGCCAGACCTCTCGCATCGAAGCTCCGTCGACGTAACTCTGTTCATATTTGCATGGACGGCGACAACTTAACAGGTTTCACTTTGGAAAACGCGAGCCGCCATCCTGCCGCTCAGCAGTTCGGCAGGGTCGATGTCAGAAGCATTGTGATCACGCAGTGAAGATCAAGTATCATCTGCCGTGGCTATCGCCGCTCGAACCCGCGGCAGCCGCGAGCGCCTCTCGTTCACTACTTACTCACCTGGATACCCATGATCTTCGCCTGGCTCCAACACATTTTACCTTTACATCTCATTTCACGATGCGTCGGGGTATTGGCGAGAAGCGAGAGCAGATGGATCCGCAGTCCCTTCATTCGGCTTTTCAAGTGGTACTTTGATGTTGATCTGCAACTTGCCGAGCGCGAGCACCCGAGCGACTATCAGTCTTTTAACGATTTCTTTACCCGACGCCTAAAGCCCTCACTACGCGAGCCAAGCGGGCTGTTGTCGGCTCCCGCAGATGGACGAATTTCAGCTTGTGGCCGAATTGAAGACAACACAATGATTCAAGCCAAAGGCAGATCTTTTCTCGTGTCAGACCTATTAGGGAAAGCCAACCATCCATTTGGGTCAGGCAGTTTTTCAACCACATACCTATCGCCCCGAGACTACCATCGCGTTCACTTCCCCTGCGGGGGCAAGCTCTTAGAGGCCACCTACATCCCGGGCAAACTGTTCTCCGTGAATCAACAAACGACCCAGCACGTCGATAGACTATTCGCGCGCAACGAGCGCCTTGTCATGCACCTCT
>CAYZUV010000372.1:0-2318 GCA_964481245.1 uncultured Pseudomonadales bacterium | reverse complement strand
GTAGTTTTTGCCAGCCAGTGCGCGCTGAACCTCTGACGAGCCTAAGAATTCGTGCTCATCTCCACCCCAGCCATGAAACGCAAAGATGAGCGAACGCGATTCGGGATTTGCAGCGGCGTCGGGCAGATGCAGCCGGAATCTTCGAGTAAAGCCGCCGTGTGAAATCGTGTGAACGCCTGAATGCCAAGGTTGTGAGGATTGCTCCTCGCGCGGAAGGTGACCTTCCTCGGCGACGGCCATACAAGGTAACACCAGAAGTAGGAATGCGAGTAAGGAAAGGTTAGGGGAGAGTAACCACGAGCCGGGGCTAGGCAATGCGAGAATCAAAAAGAACTGTGGGCGAATCGTCATCGTCAGAAGTGAGCTGAATGGAGATCTGCATTCTCATGCGTCTTGAAGAAGCGGTCAAAGGTACTCCGTTATTGGCGCCAGTCGCTGATCGCTGAGGTTACGGCAAGCACCGGAAGGCGCATCTTTCCCGAGGGCTTTATGCGCTCGTCAATGTGAAGGTTTCGGTAGCTTTAAGCTCAGCAACCCAGCAGTCGCAAGGAGGTAAAGAACAAGGATCGCCGCATACGCAGGGACGTAACTTCCGAAGGTTTCGTAAGTCAGCGTGCTTAAGGGCAGGCCGATTAAGTTAAATGGGAGCATGATAGGTCCCATGATGCCGACCATCCGGGCGAATGCAGAGGCACCAAAGAGGGTCGCGATTAGGATATTGAAAAGCGGCATTTGAGCACCATAGCCGAGGCCAAAGCTTACGGCGCTCAACATGAGTAGTGGGTAGTGCGTGCTTGATATCAGGCCCGCGACCCCAGCAAACATGAATACGATTGATACCAAGGTCACCCCGCGCTTATCGAAATAGTCGGACAAGATTCCGAAGGTCGGTTTTGCGATGGCGCCGGCGAGCGTCATTCCCGCTACAAGACTCGATGCGCGCATTGCGGTCATCCCTGCGTCGGTGAGGTGGGAATGCAGAGACAACAAGACTGCGCTGATGCCCATAAAACCGGGCCCCATCACGAGGGCGAGTCGCCAAACGGTTGGCGTCCTGATCGCTCGGCTAAGGGTCCAATCTTCGTCTTCAGACTCGAGTTGAGAAGACCGTTCATCTTCCTCATGGATACCGTCGGGATGAGTGCCTCGGTCTGCCGGCGTCTTTACGACGCCGAGCCAAATCAGGGGAAGCGCAAGGAGAGGCATGACAAGGGCAAAAATTTGGAGCGCAGTCTGCCAGCTGAAATTCAGCATGAGCCAGGTGAAGACCGGTACGAGGACGGCGCCCGAGAGAGTGACCCCAAACTGCGAAATACCCATGGCGGAGCCGCGTTTTCTCGAGAACCAGTTAGCGATCAAAGCGGCGTTTGGTATGGGGCCTGCGAGTGCAAAGCCTGTGGATATCAGCAATGTGAATGCGAGGTAGAAAGCCCAGACCGTCTCGGCCAGTGAGATCGCCATCAGTCCCAAGGAGAGCAAGGCAAAGCCAACGGTCATCAAGACTTTGATGGACCGTTCACCGACTGCGCGCCCAAGCCAAGGGCCTAAGACGGCGCTCATGACGATCTGGCCTGTCAGGGCAAGCGAAATCACAAACCGACTGGCTTCGAGCGCCTCGGACAAGGGTTTGAGCAGAACGCCAAAAATATAGTAACCGGATCCCATCACGAGAAACTGAATGGCAAACGTTAAGGCGACGATGGTCCAACCATAGAACCAGGGATGCGCGTTCTTCATCTGCTCGGTGGCCAAACTGCGAGTGGTGGACTATCCACAAAGACGCTCGGTCACGAGATCGAGAAACTGGCTTTGATTGTGCCAGTGGGTGGCACAGCGAACCGCACTACCGCGATCGTCGATCAAGGTTTTGCCATCGGGGGTCACCCAGATGGGGAGGGTTTCGATCTCGAGCAAAGCTTCTGAGAAGGCAAGATAAATCGCGACCAGGTCATACAAAATGGAGCTTTGTTGAGTCAGGTCGATCATCGATAAGAGTGGCCAGTCGCGTACCGCTTCGCCCCACAGGAAGTGGTTCTCAATAATGGCCCGAGTTAACGGGTCGTCGGATGCTCGTATCTGAGAGAAGCGAGCACCGTCCAATAGGATATTGCCGCATGTGTCCAGCGGCGTGATGGTTTTCTCCCAGGGCGCCTCGAACACCGCCTTACAGGCGAGCGCATGTTGCTTGACGTTGTATTCGCGCATCGGTTTGGGTGCGTCTAAATAGCCACGCCTAAGGCTGCCATGCATGCCCACAAACCGGGCCCGGCTTGCGATGGTGGGTTCTCGTTGAAGGGCGGCGGCGATGTTGGGTAATG
>CAYZUV010000371.1:0-2324 GCA_964481245.1 uncultured Pseudomonadales bacterium | reverse complement strand
GATGAATACTTTTAACGTGGTAAACCTCGGTGTTCGCCTCCATGGCAATCTTCCAGTTGCAGTTCAATACGAACTGATGCCTTGCGGCCAGACGGCACTGGTCGAACTGAAACTCCCTCCACTCATCGGCGAGCGGGCCGAGATAATCCAGAAGGCTCGGCGCGTCATTGTCGAAATTGACGAAAATGAGTTTGCCAAACTGCTCGCATCTGACCCTGACCAGACTGCGACAACTGAAGTCGAGGTCTTTGAAATCTTCAGGATCACGAATCGATAGCAATTCACCTTCATGGTTGTACACCCAGCCGTGGTAGCGACAGGTGAGCCTCAGTTTTCGGCCCCTGGGCTCGGTCACGACAGGGGCGCCCCGATGACTACAGGTGTTGTAGAACGCGTTGATCGAGCCGGTTTCACTGTGGACGATGACTACGGGCTGACCGATGTTCTCCCACAATATAAAGGACCCTGGTTCCGGAATTTCATCTAGGTGCGCCGCGAACAACCAGGATTTGCGCCACAAGTGAGCCATCTCAAGTTCGTAGAAGGTCGGGTCAACATAGCGCCCTCCTGGAAGATCGGGCAATTGCGGGAAGGTCTCAGGTGGCGCGGTTCGTTCCGCTTCATATTCCATGAGCGCCTTGAGGGTGCGAATCTCCTGTTGGTTCATGGTGGTAACCCCTTGTCATGCGTTGAGAAGCGCCTTACGGCGTGGTCATGCTCTGGTCTACTGAGCTCGAGCAGGGCGCCAATGGCTCATCGCTCAAATTCTCGATGTCCATTGCTTTAGCGGAACTCCAGATCTCTTGCGTCCTATCTTGGGCGATGGTTCGCGCTGAGCCCCATCTTTGCAAGTCGACCGCTATTCGCGCGACCAATCGTACCCTGGAGAATAACAGGTGAACGAGCGACCACAAGCGCATCGAGGGATACTTGCCAAATGGGTGAGTTGTGCTTTCGGCCCAGGCCGGCCGTGCCCTGTCCCGCAAGAACCGTAGGTGACATCGAGAGTCCAATCTCGCGTAGCGCTGTCCGCCGAATCTTGAGCCTGCAGGTCTCGGTTTCATCATTGACGCGCTGTTGATGAGGGTCAAACCTTTGCCCGATGTGGTGCGACGATTAGCTCAGGTTTCGCCCAGCCATCCTCAATGGCTTTCCTCAATGGTTATCCGGAAAGGCTATCCTCAGAGGCCGTTCTGAAAGGTCGCTAATAAAGACTATCCAAAAAGACACGGTTTCGTCATCAAGCGCTGCCGCTGAAAAGAGTTATGCGGGAGACATGAACAGCCCCTGCTGGTGCTGAAACTTGGGTCGGGGTAGTGTTATGACCTCGTTCAAGGATCTGGAGCAACTGATGCGGTTCTTTACCAATGAGGTCCTTCAAGACCCTTATCCGTTCTATGCCATGTGGCGTGCGGAAAAGCCGATTTGGCAGGACGAGGAGACAGGTGCATGGATTCTGTCTCGCTTCGAAGATGTTCGGCATGTGTTGAAGCACTCGAGCGACTTCTCTTCGAAAGCCATGGGTGGGGGCGAATCCGGACCATTACCGCTCCTGACCGACGACGCGCCTCGGCACACTGAGTTACGGAACATCGTGAACAAGGCATTTACCCAGCGCATGCTGAAAAGCATAGAGGGCGACGTGGCGGATATTGCCGAGAGCCTAGTGGCGGCTATTCCCAGCGAGCAAGCAGTTGATGTGGTCCAGGCGCTGACCATTCCGTTGCCTGTGGCTGTTATTTCTAAAATGATGGACATCCCTGCTGAGCGAGCCCATGACTTCAAGCGCTGGTCGGATGCACTGACAGGCACGCTTGCAGGTGCGTCGCTTGCTGAGCGCGAAGTCGAAATTGGTGAGATGTATGTTTTTTTTCAAGGGTTGATTCCCGAACGTCGTGGTCAAGGTGGAAGGGATCTTGTGAGCGCTGTTGTGAATGCCAGTGTCGACGGCAAAGCGCTGTCTGATCCGGACATTGTCGGATTTTGTATGCTGCTTTTGATCGCAGGAAATGAGACCACAACGAATCTTTTAGGAAACTTCCTTAATGTGCTGGCGGATCGACCGACTGATTGGCAGCGTTTGCGTGGCAACCCAAAACTGATCGATCAAGGGATTGAGGAAACCCTGAGATTCGACGGCCCCGTTCAATTCTTGAGACGCACATTGACATCGCCCTGCAGCTTTCACGGCAAAACATTGAATCCGGGCGATGTGGTTCACGTGATTATGGGGTCTGCTAATCGAGATGATGCCGCGTACGACAACGCGCAGGCCTTCGATCTCGGCCGGGAGAAAATACAGCATCACACCTTTGGTTTTGGTA
>CAYZUV010000370.1:0-2332 GCA_964481245.1 uncultured Pseudomonadales bacterium | reverse complement strand
AAGAGAGTCAAGGCGCGAGAAGATGAATCGCCCCATGATCTCCTCGCTCATCTTAGCCACCTAGAAAGCGCACGCTTTCGTTTACTTTGAACGCAAGCGCTTGGTGTCACTGCCATTCGACGAAGACATTAGCGTAGAGGGAAATGATCCCCGAGCACCATCAACCGCGGCCTGCCAACGTCCGACACTTGCCGAGGCCCGTTCGCGTCGCGCCTGATTCCAACCCCAGTTGCTATGCCGTCACACTAGGCGAGCAATTGGCTCTCTAGCGCTCGAGGCCAATCGACTCACGCCAGCACTGTTCGCCCATTGCACCACGAGCGATCACTGCACCCTCCGAGCGATGCGCTCGCCTAAATGCATAGCTGAAGTCCATTTGCCACCAAAAATCGTGATCAATCGGTGATTGACTTCGATTTCACTGTCCCGTGAAGCGCCCGAAAAATCGTCCAACGCATGACCTTTGAACGCGATCGGCCGAACACCTGAAAATCGGTCTACGATCATAGCAGCCGTCAATTCGCCCGAAAGTACGCCCTGCACAGCGTTAAGTAGATAGCGCTCTTCATCAGCATGACATTGAATCGGCTCACCTTCCCTATGCTGAACTTCTGTCGTGCCGCATAACAGCCCACCGGGTTCAGGGAGAAGAAAGACAATACGATCATCCACGCGAGATTGCACAACAAGCGGATGCATCAAGGGCCGACTGAAACGCAAATGGCTGCCTCGAATCAGAGCAATCTTATACTCTGATTGGATACCGCTCCTCGCCAGAAGACCGGCTGACCAGGGTCCCGCAGCGTTGACCACCCAATCAAAGGGCCATTCGTCGCCTGAAGCAAGCGAGAGCCTGCCATCTGTGCGAACCTGCTCGACCGCTGTTTCGGATTCAAGCTGCACCCCTGCCTCCATCGCTCGATCCAGCAACCAAGCCGACAAACCAGGTTCATCCATTTGCACATCCACATAGCTGACGCTCGCGCGCAAACCATCGGGTGATAGTTCCGGATTATGCTCTAGCGTTTCCCGAGCGGAGTGATATTGGCTCGGCCCAAGACCCCGCTGCCCGGCCAAAACCTCGTAGAGCTTGGCACCGGCATAAAGCATCCATCTCGATCGTGGTGAATACTCATCGATAGGAATATAGAATCGACTCACGCGCGTGAACTGAGGCGCTTCTTTTAACCACCAGGCGCGTTCGATGAGCGCTTCCCGCACCAAACCGAAACGAAACTGTTCCAAGTAACGAATGCCACCGTGCAGCAGCTTAGAGGACTTTGAACTCGTCTCAGCAAAGGGAATCCCACGATCGATCAGGGTGACTTCATGACCAGCTTCAGCCAGTGCGATTGCGGCGCAAACACCATTGACTCCGGCACCAACAATTCCGACCCGCTGCTTCATTGAGCGCCACTCACCCTAACGGGCCGAGAAGCGACCCCAGCGCGAAGGTCAATGCTCGCACGCGTCCATTCGAGCGCCGCTGATCCGCGAGGAAGCCTTCCCGTCGGCACCTGTTTCAAGTTGCTTAAGATAGTTGCTGACATCAATCTAAAAACGCTCGTGCCTCACCAATGACTCGACTTCCATTTGAGCTCATCAGGGAATAGATGACTTCCTCCGCTGCACCCTCTCTTCGGAAATCGCAAAAAGCCTTCGACTTGGTCCTCATTTACCATCAGCTGCCGGATAACCTTCCCTCCTAGCGCCTTCAAGCTGGAGCGCCAGCGCTTCGGCCAGAGACTGAGCCAACCCTTAATCAGCCGCTCGAAACATTGGCCCACCCTTGATCTACCTCAAAGTCGGTGTCATTTCGCTCGCACCATCAACTTCCCGAGATTGCCACCCTCAAACATGAAGGCTAAAGCTTCTGGGTACCGCTCAATACCCTCAAGAATCTCCTCAGCGATCACGAGTTCACCTCGACTCACCCAATCGGCGAGCTCCGCCTTGGCCGAAGGAATAGATTCAGGAAAATGGAAATAAGCGAATCCTTCCATGATCGATTGGCGTTCAGCGAGTCGCAGATACATAGAGGGCCCAACCACCTGGTCCATTTGGTTATATTGCGAGATGGCGCCGCAAATCACGACCTTGCTCCTCATGGCGATCACGTCAAGCACAGCGTCCATTACCGATCCGCCCACATTATCGAAGAACACGTTCACACCTTCAGGAGCTAGCGCCTTGAGCTGGTCGGTCACATCTTCCGATTTGTAATCAATGCCGGCATCAAAGCCTAAGGTTTCCGTCAGAAACGCTTTTTTGCGTTCCCCCCCTGCAATCCCAATCACCCGAGCCCCTTGCTTTTTGGCGATTTGACCTGCAA
>CAYZUV010000369.1:0-2348 GCA_964481245.1 uncultured Pseudomonadales bacterium | reverse complement strand
TGCTCGAACAAGACGATGGAGAGAACTGGAGTCATTCGACCCGAGGCGCGCGGGGTGTCGTCTCAAAAACCCTGCCACTGAACTTTCAGATGGGTCTTGGAAGGGATGAGGTCTTAGTGGATCCCTCTGGGCAGACTCGAATTGAAACTGTCGTCAACGAACATGGACAGCGTTGGACCTATCAAGCCTGGCAGGATTGGATGATGGCGGACTCTTGGGCGGCATTGAAAGCTAACCATACTCAGCCGCCTGAAGGTCGGATTTAATGACGGCGTTGTCCGAGATGTCGATGCAGGCGCGCATGCTACTGCAGTATGAGGTGGAGTCGTTCCTCTTCTTTGAAGCAGATCTTTTAGATTCGCGGCGCCATGATGACTGGCTTCGTGTTCTGACCGCGGACATTCACTACTGGATGCCCGTACGAAGAACCACCACGGCGAGAGAAGTACATCGAGAATTTACCGAGCCTGGGGCGATGGCCTTTTTCGATGATGATTTCGCAGCGCTCGAAATGCGGGTGAGGCGTTTGAGCCTCGGGCGAGCCTGGGCTGAGGACCCGCCTTCAAGGACACGTCGATTGCTTTCGAATATTCGGCTCCTCGCTTATGACGGGGCTGAAGTGACCGTAGGTCTTAATTTCCAGCTCTACAGGACGCGCCTAAACAGCGAGGAAGATCAGTGGATTGGTCGTCGAGAGGACGTACTGAGGCGCGAGGACGATGGCTTTCGCCTTTCGAAGCGTCATATCTTTTTGGAGCAAACGGTCATCCTTTCACAAAACATGAGTAGCCTATTTTGAATAAGCGTCTAGAAGATCAGGTTGTCATCGTCACGGGTGGTGGTTCTGGGTTGGGTAAAGCCATAGTCAATCGGTTCGTTCGCGATGGCGCTCGCGTCGTCGTGCTTGACCGGAATCAGAATCGGATCGACGAGTTACAACGAGATGCGCCAGCTG
Source organism: uncultured Pseudomonadales bacterium (assembly GCA_964481245.1). Lineage (GTDB taxonomy): Bacteria > Pseudomonadota > Gammaproteobacteria > Pseudomonadales > Azotimanducaceae > UBA9926. The sequence continues at coordinate 1,393 of CAYZUV010000369.1, read as the reverse complement.
AAGTCTCTTACTGCTTGGGTGACGTGCGCGACTTAAATGCCAATCAGGCAGCGGTCGAGCATGCGCTTGAGCACTACGGTCGACTCGATTGTGTGATCGGTAATGCGGGCATCTGGGACTACAGTTTGCCGCTCGTTGACACTGACGATGATCAATTGGCGCCGGGATTTACGGAATTATTTGAAACTAATGTTTTGGGCTACATGAACTTGGCTAAGGCAGCGCTAAAGCCCTTAGCCGCATCAAAAGGGTCGATGATTTTTACGGTGTCCAATGCGGGCTTTTACCCCAATGGGGGCGGCGTTCTGTATACGGCGACGAAACATGCTGTGGTGGGTTTTATTCGGCAGATGGCTTATGAACTCGCGCCACATATTCGAGTCAATGGCGTGGCGCCCGGTGCAATTCCGACCAATTTATCAGGCGCGGAGACCTTGGGCTTAGGGTCGAGAGAGTTCCCGGGAGATCGACTCCGTGAAAGCGCACCTGAGAGCATTCCGCTTGCCAGGCTCAACGAGGTCGAAGAGTACGCGGGTGCATTCGTATTTTTTGCGTCGCGTGAGGATCATTTGCCATCGACTGGCAGCATCTTGAATCACGACGGCGGCTTTGGGATTCGTGGCTTGGGCGGGCGTTTAAGAGGGGGCGACCGTTTGCTTGAAAAGCTCGGCCTTGTTACGAACTGAGGATAGGCCGAGTCGGTCGAGGGTCAAGTCGTTGGCCTTTTTGATGAATCGATTCGAAGCGCGAATGTCCCGACGGCAGCACTGCCGGATCATCCCGCGAAGAGACCGCAAGTCGGTTTGCGGTGGGCATGTTGATACGCCGCTCGAGTGCTCTGAAAGAACGATCTAACTTTTGGGGCTCAGGTAGATGGGTACGCCTGAACAAGACGCCGCATTCTTAAAGCTAAGCCAATCGATTAAGCGATCCGAGAAACCATATTTCTCGCGGCGGAGCCTGTGGTATTCCATGTGCCGTTTGGGAGCAACGCGTGCGTTGTAAGTCGTTACCTGATCTTGCCGTCGAAGCCTTAAGGTCGGCTTGACGGTGAGTTGCTTCATCCACGCATCGTCTGGCGCACCATGTTCGATCATCGCTCCATCCTCTGCATCCACGATCCAGACTCGAACGGTATCGATTCGGCCATCCTCTGATGGGCGAAAGAGTTCTACGACTTCACCACCCGACTCGGATGCGATGAAGATCGTGGCGACGTAAGTGACCATGAGGAACGCGAGCGCCCCTAAGAGTTTGTAGACAGTAACCATGTTGATGCCCTCCTGATGATTTCATCAAATTAGGTGCCAGGTGACGGCTGTACCTGGCGTGATGGCTTCTCTATCTCTCTATCTCTCTATCTCTCTATCTCTCTATCTCTCTATCTCTCTAT
>CAYZUV010000368.1:0-2351 GCA_964481245.1 uncultured Pseudomonadales bacterium | reverse complement strand
AGCAGCCGCTTGCTCATGGGTGCCGCCATGGTCTGGATGATGGCGCTGGATCAGTCGACGGTGAGCCGAGATCACGTCGGCCTCCGAGCAGGGCCATCTGAGTTCAAGGCAGGTGAGCGCGGCAGAGAAGTCATCTTCGCCCGCGTCGAAGTTCGAAGAGTCAAGGTCGTCTTCCCAGCTTGGATGTGCTCGGGATAAATAAGCATCGAGTAATTGAACAGATTCTGGGTCGGACTGTATGTCTGAACGCAGGGACAGCAAATCACCTAATGGAAGATCAGACAGCTTCAGACCCTGGAAGGATCCCCGTAAAACTTCGCCATCGATTTCTCCAGCGTCGTGATCCAGAGTCATCGAGAGGAACTGGCTGCGCACCTTACTTTGCCCCCCAGCGGATGGGCCAGAGGCAGCGCCCTGGGCATTGCGCATGGCTCGAAAGGCTTTCATCAAATTGAATGCTTGTAGTCCTCTCATCAACCACGGCAGCAGCCGGGTGCCCATGGTGAGCACCACGCCGATCGCAGCGGCAATAGGATGCAGGCGCCCAGAAAGCCCCAGCGCCACGAGCGCGAGTGCTGCGAGTGCCACACCATAAACCGCAAAGAACTGCTTGACCGTGAGTTTTCGCTTCGCAAGTGCTTTGCGAAGAAACCAATAGAGCAATCCCGCGAGGGCCAGGCCTAGGATGAGTCGGATAATCATACGTTATAGCTGCTTGAGCAGAGCGGCGACGCTGGGGCTTTGCTTGGCAAGTTTTGCGAGTTCCTTTCTGCCTTGGGTGGCGTAAGTTGCAATGCCACGGAAGGCATCCCTGAGCGCTTGAATATGATGTAGATCAAATGTGGCATAAGCGCCGTTTGAGAGGTGGGCCATGCTTTTGAATGCCCGCTCCACGCCGGGGTCGAATCCTTCCTGAAAGAGAAACAGGGGGAGTTGCCGCAACCCGCACTCACCTGCCAGGTGACACAGGTCATCGATGGACTCCTCGACCGCATCTCCTATAAAGATCAATCCCTTGAGGGGCGTTTCACGGTGCACTGCCAGTCCATGATTTAACAACCGTTTGATTTGTGTGTGGCCCCCCACGCAGCGCACCCCCTGCATCAAGCGGTGCAACGCCTCGCTGGTCTGGCAAAAGCCGCTGTGTTTGAGCTCCCTAAAACCGCGATAGAAGCAAAGTTGGATGGCCAAGCGTTGATCCGGTGCTAGTACCTCAAACAATTCACTTTGCAAGTAGCAGGCCTGATCCCAGGTGGGCTCTCTAGATGCAGTGGCATCCAAGCTCAGGATGAGGCGATTGCCCTCAGGCTGGCCGCGGACGGGCAGGCGGTCGACCTGCTCGAGGAAGGCTTTGATGTCGCCCGCGCGCTGCGCTGGTGTGAGAGACTGGTTGCTCATGGTGTTGGTAGCATATAGCCTTTTCTAGTCGCGTGAAATTTTAGCTGCAATGACGATAAACCCTCAGCCCTTATTACGGATTGCGATCTCGAGCAGTGCACTCTTTGATCTTCGAGATGCAGACCGTGTCTTTCGGCAAGAAGGTCTTGCTGCTTATGGCGCCTACCAACGCGCGAGAGAAAAGGAGACGCTGGTGCCGGGCGCTGCGTTTCCTTTAATCAAAAAGTTGCTGCAGCTCGATGCCGAGGGCGAGGTGCCCGTCGAAGTCATTTTGCTCTCACGGAACAGCGCCGATACAGGGCTTAGAGTGTTTAATTCCATCCAGGATTATGCGCTACCCATCATTCGAGCGGCCTTCACGGGCGGCGCGGCGCCCTACCGATATATGCGGCCCTTCCAATGCCAATTGTTTTTATCGACGAATCCTCTGGATGTGGTTGATGCGCTAGATCACGGCGTGGCCGCAGCCACGGTGCTCGTAAGCCACAAGCCATCTAACCCAGAGGGGCCGGTCAAATTCGCTTTCGACGGGGATGCGGTGTTGTTCTCCGATGAAGCTGAGCAAATTTTTCAAGCTGAAGGCCTTGAAGCGTTTGCTGAGAATGAACGTCGAGCGGCAGATCAACCGCTCAGCCCGGGTCCGTTCAAGGCGTTTCTTGACCAACTTCATCATATCCAGCAGCGCTTCGATGACGATTTGTGTCCCATACGAACTGCGCTGGTGACGGCTCGATCCTCACCCTCTCATGAGCGGGTGATCAAAACGCTCAGGACCTGGGGAGTTCGGATTGACGAATCGCTCTTCTTGGGAGGCAAAGATAAGACCCAGTTCTTGAGTGCTTACGGTGCCGACATTTTCTTTGATGATCAGGCCGAGCACTGCCATTTGGCCAGTCGTGAAGTGGTGACGGGCCACGTCAATCACGGTGTGATGAATCCGCATTAGCCTTCTA
>CAYZUV010000367.1:0-2355 GCA_964481245.1 uncultured Pseudomonadales bacterium | reverse complement strand
GTGACTTCGGCTGCTACGATCTCGCTTTGCACGCGCTCGAATTTTTCCTGCATGTCTTTGGCTTGCTTCATCAAGCCATCCATCCCTTTAAACACTTATCGGTCTCCCTCGTTGACCTTCGGCCGCACAGAGCCTTCTACGATGGTGGCACCAAAGTTTGTCACCAACGCTTGCACCCGCTGGTCTCGCTCAAGATCGGCCTTCGCATTGGCCAATGCCCTGGCTTTTCTGTGTGCGGCAATCTGGGCAGGACTGGCGCCGTCGACCTCGCCCACCGAGATCTCAATTTTAAGCGGTTTGGACTCAACCTCTGACAGCGCCGCTTCGAGCCTCGCAATCTGCTGGTCACCCATGAGCGACGCGTATTCAGGGTCCATTTTGAATTGGATGCACGACGCATCGCGGTTAAGCCAGTGCAGATGGCTTGCCAAGGCCTGAGCCACGCCGCCCAATGACAATTGACTCAATTGCTCAAACCAAGCGACGTCACTGGGCGCAAACCCCTCGCCGAACGGATCGGCGGTTGCAGGCCCTCGTGCCTTTGATCTCGCTACTGGTGAGTCATCAGAGTTCGTTGCAGGGGCAGGATCCATCATTTCGCTTTGATTCGCAGGCGCGTCTTCGAGGTCGAAGTCTTGGGCTAATCGCCCACCAGGCACCACATAAAGTCCCTGGCGTTTTTCAAGTTTGGCCGCATCGCGGCTCGCGGTTTGAGTCTGAATCTCGCCACTTTGCAATGACTCGAGCGACTGGTCCGCATGGGAGGAAGACGAGTCACCGGGCACGGGTACCGCGTCCTCCGCAAGCTTTGCTTCAGCACCTGCCGTTTTTTCGCGATCCTCTTGAGGGCTGACCGCTGCTGCAACGGCGTGGGAGGACGATACTTGAATCGAACGCGGCGCCGTTACGAGCTTGGATTCTGGTTCGGCAGCCTGGACGGCATCGGTTTCAATCGGTTTCGAAGATTTCGAGATGCTCGGCCCATCAACCCGCGATGACCCTGCCGCCACCGCCGGTTTGTGTGCACCGGGCGATAGTGACGCCTTCAACTCAGATAAAGGTGACCCCGAAGCAGGTGCAGTCGTCGGCTGCTCAGGTTCCCGCGAAGTTGGAACTGGGGCGCTGGATCCCTCTGGACCCTCATCAAATTCAAAGGCGAGCATGCGCAGCAACGTCATCTCGAAACCCATCTGAGGGCTTGGCGAGAGCGGCAAGTCGCGTTTACCGACCAAGCCAATCTGGTATAACAACTGCACATATTCAGGGGTGAAGCGTTCGGTTAGCATCCGCATGGCTTCCTCGTCACCCAATTGGTTATCTAGCGACTCGGGGACGGCTTGGATTACTGCAATTCGGTGCAGCACTGCGAGCAGTTCGTCCAAAAGGCCTTCAAAATTCGTTGCATATTCTGCCGCTTGCTCAATCGCGTGAAGCAATTGCGCCCCATCACCCTCCGCGAGCGCCGTGAGTAGCCGGTACACATCTTGCCGGTCAACAGTGCCCAGCATGGCGGCCACCGACGCCTCAGTCAGCGCGCCATCACAAAAACCGATCGCCTGATCTGTCAGGCTGAGGGCATCTCGCATGCTGCCTTCAGCCGCTCGGCCAAGCTGCCACAACGCCGCATCATCGGCTTGGATATTTTCCTTCTCAAGCACGGTTCGCAAATGGTTTACCACGCGCTCAGGCGTCATATTTTTCAAGTTGAACTGCAAGCACCGAGACAACACTGTGATGGGCAGTTTCTTTGGGTCGGTGGTCGCAAAGAGGAATTTTACGTGTGCGGGCGGCTCTTCTAGCGTCTTCAACATGGCGTTAAAGCTACTTTTAGAGAGCATGTGAACTTCGTCGATTAGGTAAACTTTGAAGCGAGAACTCGTGGGCATGTACTGCACATTGTCGAGCAAGTCGCGCATGTCATCGACGCCAGTACGCGAAGCCGCATCCACTTCGATTAGATCGACGCTTCGCCCTTCGGCAATTTCAACGCAGGCGTGACAGGTGTTACACGGCTCGCTCGTAACCCCTTGCTCACAATTTAGGCATTTAGCGAGGATGCGTGCGATGGTGGTCTTACCTACACCACGGGTGCCGGTAAAGAGGTAGGCATGATGCAAGCGGTCGTTATCCAAGGCGTTGATCAACGCTTGCAGCACGTGCGTTTGACCTTCCAATTCTTTGAAGTTTGAAGGCCGATATTTGCGTGCGAGAACTTGGTAAGACATAGCAATTGCCTGAACGTTACCTCATTGTAGCGTATCCCTTTCGGGCGGCGCGAGCGTGATTCCTGAGTCATCACGCTGGAATTCGCCCGGAGCGAGCCACAAACCGCTTGAAGCCGATGCTAAAGGCCGC
>CAYZUV010000366.1:0-2370 GCA_964481245.1 uncultured Pseudomonadales bacterium | reverse complement strand
AAAAAGGGGGTACTTTGGTTCTGTCTGGAATCCTTGATTCGCAACGCGCGCAGATCGAACAGGCCTATGAGGGGCACGCAAGCGTCATCGATGAGTTCGAGCAGGAAGGCTGGGTTGCGCTCGTTCTCAGGCGATCTTAGAAACTTTGAACCCGAGGCAAACGCCATGTTGATAGTTCAATGCCCAGAATGTGAGACGTCGTTCAAAGTGTCGATGGCCCAATTGCAGGCCGCAAATGGCCAGCTCCAATGCGGAGAATGTCAGGCCGTATTCTTTGCTGAAGATTTGCCAGAGGCGGTGGCATCCAATTCAGTAGGGCCGCGACCCGACGAAATTGATTTGGATGCAGAGATTGCGCGAGAGCGCGAGAGCGGCATCGATGTTGTACCGAGCGCCGGTTTCAAAACGAGCCGCGCGCTTGCGTCTGAGGAAGCACCTGCGGAGGGCCCGACACTGGTCGGTGCAAGCGTTGAAGATACACCGTCGGAAACGGAAGACGAGCCGACTGATGATCTGGGACGATCGAGCCAATCAGATCAACACGAAACGTCTGGCACAGGTCCTGATTTGGATGCTCTGAGCGAGGATGAAGTTCGGTTATCGGACCCTGCTTTGGCCAGCGAACCAGGTGCTGAAAGCCTAGCGTCGAATACGGCGGACTTAGCCGAGAGCGAAAGCGAAACGCCCACTGTCGTAGAAGAAACGCACCATGCCCGAGATGCCGATCTTGAGGCGCGCACGATGGTTGGCGCAGGGGCTCGAGGTTGGCTCATCCCTGTCCTTATCCTGCTGGCGGTACTCCAGTGTCTCTACCTTTTCCTGGCCTGAAATTGGTCTGATTGGTCTTCTGATGGCGCGATATGATGGCCAATGGACGCGAAGTTCGTCATGCCCTGGTATCATGCTCCGCCGTCTCTTTGGGTTTTAGCTGTGAAAATTGGTCCCCATCAACATCCGAGTCGCGTGGTCCTTGCCCCCATGGCGGGTGTTACAGATCGGCCATTTCGCGATTTGTGTCGAACGCTCGGTGCCCATTGGGCTGTCGGCGAGATGCTCACTTCGGACCTCAAACTTTGGTCCTCGGTGAAGTCCTCCAAACGCCGAGTGCAAATTGACGAGACAGAGCCGCGGTGGGTTCAAATTGCGGGATCAGATCCGACTGAGATGGCGAGGGCTGCACAAGCATGCGAGGCCGAGGGTGCCCAGATTATTGATCTGAATATGGGATGCCCGGCCAAGAAGGTGTGTCATCGCGCGGCGGGCTCAGCCCTTATGAGAGATGAGGCGTTAGTCGAGCGAATTCTCACCGCGGTAGTGTCTGCGGTGTCAGTTCCGGTGACGTTGAAAATGCGACTCGGCTGGTCTCTTGATCAGCAAAATGCAGTCACGATTGCTCAGATGGCCGAATCGATTGGCATCCAACTATTAACGGTTCACGGACGATCTAGGGCCTGCCGTTTCGAGGGCCCAGTTCACTACGACCGCATTGCCGAAGTGCGACAAGCGGTGTCGATTCCTCTGATTGCCAACGGTGATATTCAATCAGCAGCTCATGCAGAACGGGTGCTGGCAATGACCGGTGCTGCCGGCGTGATGATCGGACGGGCAGCTCAAGGAAAACCTTGGCTGCCAGGATTGATTGACCGGGCCCTGTCGGGCGAGGCGCCCCCGAACGAGCCCGGCTTTGCTGAACAGGTTGATATTGTTCATCGTCATGTGCGTGCACTGCACGAATTTTATGAAGGCATCCAGGGCGTGCGCATTGCTCGAAAACATGTGAATTGGTTCTTGGATAACCTGAATCTAGAGTCTGGCTTCAAGCAGGCATTTAATCAGCTCGAGGCGCAATCGGCGCAGCGACGATTTCTTGATCGCTTGTCCGACCGAAAGGACGCCGCGTGAGTCAGACCGACAACCACGAAGCTGGCAAGACAGGGGGCATTGCTGGCGCAGTGCAGGTTGCGGTCACTGAATACTTACAGTTATTGGCAGACGAAGACGTGCACGATCTTTATGCACTTGTGCTCTCGCAAGTCGAGCCCGCGGTGCTTGCCAGCGTGCTTGACCACGTCGGATACAACCAATCCAAAGCTGCGCAGCTTCTCGGGCTTAGTCGCGGGACGCTGCGTACCAAGCTTCGAAAATACGGTTTAACTTAGAGGGCCCAACGGGGGAAGCGCATGGAGAGACACAGGTTATGGAAAAAGTGAATCAAGTTTTGGTTCAGCGCGCACTCCTCAGTGTGTCGGATAAAGAAGGATTGATTCCCCTCGCGACTCGACTCAGGGCATTCGGCGTTGAGTTGCTCGCGACTGGCGGCACCTACGGGATGATCAAAGAGGCGGGTCTCGAGGTTCGCGAGGTGGCCGA
>CAYZUV010000365.1:0-2381 GCA_964481245.1 uncultured Pseudomonadales bacterium | reverse complement strand
TGCGACTGACGAACCTTGAACTGAGTTTCTTCAAACGCTACGGCTACCTCATCAAACAACAGGTCTTAACCCCTAGCCAATGCGAGTCACTCCTCGATGCGATGTGGGCAAGCGCACCCGAGCACCTCGATCGAGACAATCCAACCACTTGGGGCCCCCTTCCTCATGCGTCCCACTCAGATGAAGCCACTCGCACCGTCTCGAGGAACAAATGGCAATATCGCGCGCTAAGCACCGAGCCGATGATCATCGACATCATGGCTCAGGGTCCCTTGTGGACCTGGGCGGAGCAACTCCTTGGCGAGCAAAAGGTCCGCGCGCCCAAACCCGGCGGCTTGCCCATGGGGCATGAGGGTCCCGCTTGGCCCGGCGGCCCGGTTGACCCGCAATTGACCGAGGGTGCCAGAGGCATCTACGCGACCTTGCCAGACCCAGCGACGGCAGGGCTACCCGATCAACTCCATACTGACGGGCACCCGTTCCATTTTGGTGTGGTCTGCCTGCTTGAAGATTGTCCTGCCGATAGCGGCGCATTCAAGGTCTGGCCGGGAAGCCATCAGGTGTTCTACCCGCTGTTCCCGATGCAATACGATCAGGCCCGCATCCCTTTCTACCCTCACTTACCCAGCCACAAAGGGATCATTCATCCCAAGGCTTATCTCGCTGCGGTGCAATCCGTTGAAAGAGAGACCCGCCCGGTGGACTGTTATGGCAAGCAGGGTGACGTGGTGTTGTGGCATCACCGCTTGGGTCACATGGCGGGCCATCATCGCGGCGCGCAGGCATCCATCCGACAAGCGCTGCTCTTTGACTACAACCACGTCGACTTAGATGAACAGCGCTTGGACCCTCCACAGGACAACATGTGGCGAGATTGGAGCAAGGAATTGAACCTTGCCGACGAACCGATTCCGCATCATTTCCTTGCGAGCCAGGGCATCACCTCCTGACTTACGGCTCGCAAATCTGAGGCGCGTCGCTGACCGACGATCGAAGAACACTGGAACTAGAATCAACCTCGCGGGTTTAACGCACCGCACCCACCCCTCGCCCAAGCGTGTTCATTCTCTGCGCTCTTTGGTCTAACCTCATCAAGGCTTTCAGAGGAGACCCATCATGCACCCCATCGCTTCCCGTATAACCCGTGCCTGGCAGGGCCGAATTTCCGGTTGCATGCTCGGCAAGCCCGTTGAAGGCCTCTCGATGCGCAAAGGTCCAGCGGAACTGAAGAGACAGCTCGAGCTTGCATCCGCGCTGCCACTTCGAAACTACATCCCCGATGCAGGCACCGACCCGCTCATTTCCTCTCAAACGCGTTGTTGCCTCGGCAACATCTCGCGCAGTGAGCCAGATGATGACATTAACTACGCGGTCCTCGCGCTGATGATGCTCGAGCAGCACGGACGCTCACTGACAACACGGGACGTGGCGCAACATTGGCTGAGGCACCTGCCCTATGCAGCCACCTACACCGCTGAGCGCGCTGCCTATCGAATTCTCTTGGTCCATGGGGAGGAATGGTTTCCTGAGCGCGGTGAGGCAGGATTCGACTTAGACCTATGCTCAGACAACCCCTACAACGACTGGATTGGCGCGCAAATTCGAGCTGACGTCTACGGCTGGGTGTGTCCGGATAACCCAAAGATTGCCGTTCAACTGGTGACGGAAGATGCCAAGCTCTCGCATCGAGGGGCAGGTGTCGCAGGCGCTCAGCTTGTCGCCGCCTGGGGGGCACTCATCCCAGGCGCGACCGATCCAGCCGATGCGCTCATAGAGGCCATCCCACTGATAGACGACTGCCCACCCGCTCTTGACGCCATTACGTTAGGCCAATCACTTGCAGGCAATCCAATGGGCGGCCAACTAATAACGGCGCACTACGGAGACATGTCGGCGGTTCATACGCTCAACAATCTCGCGCTGGTGGTTTGGTCGCTGCTCACCTATCCCGATGACTTTGACGCGGCAATCGGCGAGGTGGTCGCAGCAGGGCTGGATACCGACTGTAATGGCGCGACCGTCGGTGGTCTTTGGGGCCTACAAGATAAACCCATTCCTGATCACTGGACCACACCATGGCAGGGTCGAGTTGGCGTGAGCCTCGCAGGCCAATCGGAGCTGGAATTGACGGCTCTGGTTGATCGAACTTGTGTGGTTTTTGATGCGCTACATAGCGATTGATACCGTTTTTGATTCGGGTCGAATTCTGTCGTCGCCGCTTTTGATGACTCAATTCAGCGGCTTTCACGACTCAGCTTGCCGTCTTCCAGAGGCCGTTGCTGGATCTCACATCGATAACCATCACTCGATCCTTTGAATCCATGGACTCATCCGGCTGCTGCGCATCAAGCGTCCGGTCTGCCTGTCTAGCGTGACTGAAC
>CAYZUV010000364.1:0-2412 GCA_964481245.1 uncultured Pseudomonadales bacterium | reverse complement strand
AGAGTGGCTGGATCGAAAATGAACCCCTCGACCAGCCAACCCTCTGGTATCGATTGCGAGGCACCGATATCGATCTGCTTCGGTGGGATTGATGGCGCGCAGTCTTCTTGCGTTAACGTTTGTCCTTGCGCTCGCGTTGATGGCTTTCGCCCGATTTCCCGCAAGCCTCGCGTTGGATCTAATACTCCCATCAGTCCATCTGCCCAATGACCTTCAACATCGTTACGCCAGGGGGACCATTTGGCAAGGGCAGATCGATCTGGTTTTTCGGACGTTTCCCGCGACCACCCTCACTTGGGAAATCGACGGACTGATTCCTAGCCCTCGACTGCACCTCACTGCCAAGACTCTAGACGGTCGATCCGAACTGTTCGGCACCCTATCGGTCAATTCGAATCGCGTTGAGCTTCAGGCGCTAAGTTTTTTTCTATCTTCAAGTGACAGTCTGCAATTGGCGCAGGAATACGGCCACGACCTTGCTGGCGATCTCAGCGGCGAAGCAATCCATGCGCATCTTACTGGCCCTTGCTTAGGCCAATTGTCGGGCCAGCTGACTTGGACTGGAGGTCCACTGACGGTCAACACAGGGTCAAAGCACTATGTCTTAAATACGCCACCCATGAGCGGTGATCTCCTGGCCCAAGATTGCGGCCCTACTGCGCAATTACGCGCAATGAATCAATCCTCGGCCACCGCAGCGTTTTCAGTGAATCAAACCGGGTGGTTCACGGTCGATATCTCTCCCGAACTCATCGCTTTGGTTGATCCATCGGGCGCCAACCCTGGCGGCTCTATGCAGTTCGAAGCAAAAATACGGTAACCTCCGGTCAAGAACTAGAGGTCATTATGGATCTACGCGCATTTGAAGCCTATGGTGAAACGATCACCAAAATCGCCGCACCCCTGATCATCGTTCTCTGGCTAGCCTTCCTGATCATCGACCAAGCCTACTTCTACCTCGACAGCGAGCAATTGATGGATGATCTTGCCGCGATCAAACCTCTCGAGACGGACCAAGGGCCAGCAGCCCCACTGAAACTCAGTTCGGCGACCCTCAGCCTCTTTGGGGAGGCCACCGAACAAGTTGTCGAGCAAGTCAGCGCCCCAGAGACTCGCCTCAATCTCGAATTGCAAGGCGTTTTCACCAATGAGAATCCGGCTTTGTCCTCCGCCATCATTGCCGAGCGAGGCAAGAGTGGGGAACTATTTTCAATTGGCGATCGGGTTCCAGGTAATGCCTTGCTCCATGCGGTCGAACCGGATCATGTTCTGATCAAGCGGGGCAACCGCCTCGAAAAATTGCTCTTTCCCAAGCAACGCCTTGGCATCACCAGCGTGAGTGGTGCCGATGACCGAGTGAATCGAAACCAAACCTCATCTCGAGCGCGAACTGTCGGACGCGCCCCAATGGAGAGCAGCGACGGCGTATCTCAGACTTCGCGAGCCGAAAGACCGTCTCCATCTTTCGATAGTGATCTGCGCCAGACGATGATGCGCAACCCCGATCAAGCGATACGAGAATTTGGCTTCGAGCCAGTCTCTCAGGGAACGGCTAGCGGCTATCGCGTCGGGTCCAACGCCAGTAACCCCATGATTGCCAGCGCCGGGTTGCAGCCCGGGGATGTGGTCGTTAGCGTAAACGGCATGCCCGTTGGCGTCGCGATGAATGATGCGAGGCTCTTTGACCAAGTGCGATCTGCTGGCCGCGCTCGAGTTGAAGTAGAACGAAATGGTCGACGGTTTTTTCTCACTGTGCCCATACCCTAGCGTCTATGGATCCAGTAAACTCCTCTAAACGGTTGGCCCAGTTTCGCCCATGGTAAATTTTAAGCGGTGCCTACTCGTCGCCCTTTCCTTTCTCACTCTGGCTGCTTCAGGGGCAGAGGACGCTTGGAAGATCAATCTCAAGAATGCCGATATCCGCGAGTTCATCTCGCAGGTCTCATCGATCACCGGCAAAAGTTTCATCATCGACCCTCGTGTCAAAGGCGATGTCACTGTGGTTTCCAATTCCGCCATGGACAAGGCGGGCATTTACGAACTGTTTCTGAGTGTCCTGCAGGTCCATGGATTCGCGGCGGTGCCTGCTGGCGACGTGGTGAAAATCGTACAGACGGTCCTGGCCAAGCAGAGCGGCAATCCAGGTGACTTTCAAGACGGCCTCGAATCAGAGGAGCTCGTGACGCGGGTGATACCTGTTCTCAACGCCCCCTCGGAGGAGATGGTTAAGGTTTTAAGACCTCTGATTCCTCAGTATGGTCAAATCGCTGCCCTGAGCCAGCCCAATGTCGTCATTATCAGCGATCACGCCGCCAACATTAATCGACTAGTGGAAATCATTAACCGTGTCGACATTGCCGACAGCCTGGAGGTCTCCATTGTTGACCTCAAAGAAGCTTGGGTTGAAGACAT
>CAYZUV010000363.1:0-2438 GCA_964481245.1 uncultured Pseudomonadales bacterium | reverse complement strand
GAAAATTCGCTCATCGCGCGACTATATCAGCGTCGCCTCGCGGTGAACATCTCAGATGGGGAGTGATCGACTTCAATCGCCCGTGAACCCCTTTGGGTTCTTAACGTCGGCTATTTTCAATTGCAGCAAGCGCTGACTTCGCCGCCTCAGTGGGCAGTAGCGCCATCGACTGATTGAGATCAGCTTCGGCCTCAGACCAGCGCTTTAGCGATTGGTGTGCGATGCCTCGGCCGAGAAAATCCTTGAAGTATCCGGGTGTTCCGCCCGACTCAATGGCCTTTGAATAGTGTTCAATGGCGACGTCCCAGCGCTTGGTTTTAACGGCAATATCTCCCAATAGCGAATGGGCTTTGGGCAATGAGGGCGCAAGCTCGAGCGCTTGCTCGGCCAAGGCTTTGGCTTCACTCGTGTCTTCCTCTCGGAAGCGTTGGTTGGCTTGGTCAAGACGTTCGTAGGCCTTCGATTGCTTTGACAGCGGAGCCAATGCGGCTTGATAGGCCTCAAATCCGAGAGACAATACTCGACCCTCTGGATTTAAGCGCTTGGCGCGATCACGATTGCGCGCGACTCGCTCTTCTGACGGCGGATGGCTCGCGAATAAACCAGAGACCCAATCTGATGATCGACCAGCCGAGAGCGCCACGAAGGTCTCTTGCAGCGTAACGGCGGCTTCAGGGTCATAGCCTGCTCTCACCATGTAAACCATCCCGTACGCATCAGATTCGAGTTCCGCTTCTCTACCGTAGGATTGGAGCAGAATCTGCGAGCCGAGCCGAGCCCCGTCCTGTACCACGCCCGAGTAGCTCGAATTTCCCGATTCAAGGGCAGCGCCGGCGACTGAAAGAACGCCCTCGACGAACAACCCGCGTTCGATCGACTTCGCGCTGTGCCGCGCTGCTGCGTGAACAATCTCATGACTCAAAACCGCGGCGAGCTCTGCCTCTGAATTCAATCGAACAAGCAAGCCGCGATTGATACCGATCTTTCCCCCAGGCAATGCCCAGGCGTTCGGCGTGCTGTCATCGATAACAACGAACTCGTAGGGCAGATTGCGATCACTGACCTTGGCAAGGGCATTGCCAATCCGTTGCACATAATCGGTAAGCGCGCGGTCACGAGTATAGGGTCCGCCTTGCGATTGCTGGGTGGGTCCATATTGATTGGTTCCGAGGCTCACTTCCTGAGTTTCGTCAAGGAGCGACAGCTCGCTTTTCCCGGTCACGGGATTAACGGCGCAGCCGGTACCCGCAGAAAGGATAGTCAAGACGGCGGATAGTTGAAAAAGGCGGTTAAGCATCATGAGGAATTGCAACCTGATTGAAGAGTTAAGGGGTATCACTTGTTATGACCGCCAATTTTTCACGAAATTCATTCGCCTCACCAGTCGTGATAGTCTCTCGCGATCCATCCAAACCCAGAGATAAAGTGGAGTACCTGTTTTGATTGATCTGGCGATCATCAAAAAAATCGCGGACCCTGAGGCCACTCCGAGGATTCCTTTATCTTGTCGGCAGGCGGCCGTCGCTATGGTGTTGTCGCCATTTGAAGCATCGCTGCAACTCCTTTTTATTCTTCGTGCACGGCAAGAAGGTGACCCATGGTCAGGTCAAATGGCGTTGCCAGGCGGCCATCGCGACGAGGGGGATGCGTCACTGGCAGCCACTGCGGCTCGCGAAACCCTAGAAGAAACGGGACTTGATCTGGCCACTCACGCCGATTTTATCGGGAGTCTGGATGGCATTAGGGCGAACCCGCGCTCAGGCATCGATTTGATGGTGGTGCCGCAAGTGTTCGTCTTGCATCAAGAACCTCAGGCCATGAAACCTAATTACGAAGTTCAAAAGCTGCTTTGGGGCGATGTCGAAGCTATGTACGCGGGCACAACTCGCATCGAGGCTTCGTTTCCCGAATTTGATCGATCCGGAACCTTCCCAGGATTTCAGGTTGAGGACCAAGTTGTCTGGGGCTTGACGTTTCGGATGCTGACCAGCCTCTTCGATGATGTGCGTCGACTCAACCAGCGTCGGTGATCGGCACCCAAAGCGGCGTAAACGCGGATTCTTGTGCTCTTACCTTGCAACCGTGAGGCGGCCCGAAGTGCGCCGGCAAGAGCAATGCGTCTTCTCTATCACATCGGGCGAGAAGCTCCCGTCGAGTAGCCACCGCGGCCTCGGGGATCTGGCAATATGCGCTGTTCATCTCTGGGTACAGCATCTGGATGGGGTGGTGGCATACATCGCCTGTGAAGTAGATGGGATTTGTCTCAGACGTCAATCGTAAGCTCATCGAGCCGGGTGTATGACCAGGTGTCAACAAAAGCTCTATGCCCGTCTGTGCAAGCGTTTGGTTTTCCGTGATCAAATCGGCCTGTTGCAGAATCGGAGCGACTGAATCTTCGTAGGTCTTGGCATTTACGGCGCCGAAGGTGTCGTCGGGGT
>CAYZUV010000362.1:0-2454 GCA_964481245.1 uncultured Pseudomonadales bacterium | reverse complement strand
TGTATGTTCAACGGGTTTTCATCATGGATGAAGCTGAGCAGTTTTTGCCGCTTTACCTAAGATTCGTGAAAGGGGTGGTTGATTCCAACGATTTAAGCCTCAACGTTTCGAGAGAGATCCTGCAAAAAGACCCAGCGATCGAATCGATGCGCTCGGCGCTGACCAAACGGGTGTTGGACAGCTTGGAAAAACTCGCTAAGTCTGACCCCGAAAAATATCAGCAATTCTGGGAAGAATTTGGACAAGTTTTAAAAGAAGGGCCAGCTGAGGATTTTGCCAACAAAGAAAAAATCGCCGGATTGCTTCGCTTCTCCACTTCAACCAGCGGCTCTGAAACCCAGAACCAGTCGTTGGCTAGTTACGTCGAGCGAATGAAGTCGGACCAAACAAAAATCTATTATGTGGCCGCAGACAGTTACCAGACGGCAAAGAGTTCGCCGCATTTAGAAATTTTTAGAAAGCGTGGAATTGAAGTCGTGCTGTTGTTCGATCGCATCGATGAATGGCTGGTCAGTCATCTGGCAGAATTTGATGGCAAGTCGCTTCAAGATGTTGCTCGGGGTTCGCTGGATTTGGATGGCGAATCAGATGAAACCGAGGATAAAAAGAAAGAGCCGGCTGCCGAACACACCGAGTTGCTTAAGCGGTTAGAGAAGACCTTCGGCGATGATGTCGAGTCCGTCTGCGTGAGTCAGAGGCTGACCGAATCGCCTTCGTGCCTTGTAGTGACCGAAGATGACATGGGTATGCAAATGCGCCGCATTCTGGAACAGGCAGGTCAAGCTGTGCCAGAGTCCAAGCGTATTTTTGAAATCAATGTGGATCATCCGTTAGTGAAGCGTTTAGCACTTGAAGGCGATGAGGGTCGATTCGATCGCTTGGCAAGGGTCTTATTTGATCAAGCGCTATTGGCCGAGGGCAGTCAATTGAATGATCCGGCGAGTTTTGTTAAGAATTTGAATGAATTCTTGCTGGAGGTCGCAGGCGACTAAGGCGCTTGCGGTATGCGATGGCCCCAAAGCCTGTTGTAGTGATGCGCCATGGTGAGGCTGAGCCCTGGGCAGGCAACGACGCGGAACGTCGACTGACGAAAGAGGGACGTGCCCAGGCTGAAGCGGTGAGCGCGTCCATCAGGCAATGGATGACACCGGATGTGATTTTTGCAAGCCCTTATGTGCGGGCAGAGGAAACGAGTCGAATTGTCTCGCAGGCATTTACCCCGTTCGTGCCGGTTGAGACGTTACCCATCCTAACGCCAGAGAGCGATCCGCGAGCGGTGAATCAGTGGTGCGATTCGCTAAGCCGGAGCGCGATCCTTGTCAGCCATATGCCGCTTATTGGTTATCTGTTGCAAATGCTCGCGGGGCACTCAGCGGCAGTGGGGACGGCCAATGCCTTTGGCCTGATACGCCCCGTGTCAGATGGTAAAGAGACCGCCCCTCGTTGGCGGCTCGCGTTGACCGCACGCCCTTTCGCTGAGCCTGAGATTTTGGAGGCTGGCCGATGAGTGCACTGTGGGCGCGCTGGGCGGTCATCCTTCTGATGGCGTCATCGCTGGATTTGAGAGCCGATTTAGTCCACGCCCGATTGGTAGAGGCGCTGTCTGCGCAATCCGAAGAGTCCATCCGTGTCGTGCTGGGCAGCATTGAAAATCTGAGTACTGGCCTAGTGGCTGAGCGGGAACGCATTATCGAGGGCAAGCGTGAAGTGGCGCTCTATGAAGCCCCGCCTGCACTGAGTCACCAGTCGGTGTTCGATGAACTGCGTGAATCACGGCTTGCCTCGTTCTCCACGCAATTTGTATGTGAAGGTCGAGATTGCGGTAGCAGTGCAGATTGGGCGAACGGCATCTTTGGCTTTCGCTTGTTGTACGGGCCGGAGCAATATCAACACTATTGGGTTGGTTTAGATACCATCAGAGACGTTTGGCAGGTGATTTACGTAGGTCGCCGAGGCAACGGGAAAGTCTATTACCTGACGATGTCCATCCGCTCAAGGATGGCCGTGTTCGGCTCGGATTTTATAGATTATGCCGGCCTTAAACTCTGGCGCTTGCCGCTATCCGCATTTGAAGGTGCGAAAGGCAAGGTGGCTGAGCGGTTGCGAGCGCGCCTCGGTGCTGAGGAAAAGGTGACCCTGGTCGTTGCAGTGAGTGGACCGTCCAGGGGCGCAGACGACGAATCATTCGGCCTAAACCAATCCTTGCGTCGAGCCGAAGCGATCGCAGCAGACCTCCGGCCGTCTCTGCCAAGATCGGTGACGTTAGTGCCGCAAGGGCTGGGGATATTGTCGCCGGTACCTGAGCTGCCTGAAGCGCGAGTCGATATTTTCTGGTTCGACTAGTCGATCACCGACGCAGTTCAAGCAGAGATAAGAACTCCATACGGGTGCTTTGGTCTCCTTGGAACTGACCGAGCATCATCGACGTCTTCATCATCGAATTTTGTTTTTCGA
>CAYZUV010000361.1:0-2477 GCA_964481245.1 uncultured Pseudomonadales bacterium | reverse complement strand
TCTTGAATGGCTTGGTACATGGCAGCGCTGTTGTAGTAGTTGCCAACGCAGAGCGGGTCTGTCTCCGGAATGACGCCTCGACCGTCCACGGTTGTGAGCACTGGGCAATCCAACATGCGAGCCAATTGCTGGAGAGGTTCGCTCGCGTCTGCGCAAATCACACCGCCGCCGGCGATGATCACCCGCTTGGAACTTGTGCCTATCCGATCAGCCGCGGCCTTGATTTCTTTATCAACAGCCGGAGCTGGTCCGCTCGAGGGCAGGCTAAAACGTTGCTCAGGCGTTTCCGCATATTGAAGATCAATGGGGATTTCCAGCGCCCCTGGCGCCGGGCGGCCAGTGAATAAATCATTGACCAGAAGCTGTAGGCATGGGCCCAATTGTGAAGGGTCACGTGGGCTTTCAACCCGTCGACAGACGCTTTCTAGCATCGGCACCTGTTTTTCAGCCTCGTGAACATACCCCACGCCGCGGCCATAAAATGCCGTTTCCGCTTGGCCAGTAATCACAAGCACTCGCGAGGAGCCGTACTGCGCCTCGTAGAGACCGGTCACAGTGTTCGAAGTCCCTGGACCGGTGGATGCGATCATCACCCCGAGTTCACCCGTCGCGCGGGCGTAACCGTCGGCGGCGTGGGTGCCTGCGCCTTCATGACGCACATCAATGATTTGAGTCTGGCCCAATCGATTAATCGCATCGAGTAAAGGCATATTGTGAATACTGACAATCGCGAAGACATGGCGAACCTCAAGGTCTGCGAGCGCCTGAGCAACGAGATCCGCGCCGGTGAATGTGGCCATAGCCTGCCTCAAAAACTGATGGGGGTTGGTAGGGACTTAAGCACCAAGTCCCTCAAGGGTCAATGCGTGGGCGCGCAGAGGTTCGTCTCGATGGAGTCTTAGCTTTGTTTCGACGATCCCAGTTGAGCTAATCAGAGCTCGGCCTTAGCGCTCGGGAGGAATATCCAAGGCGGGGTTCCGGTCGAAGAAATCAAAGGGTCTCAGTTCAAACTCATGCCAGAGGACGGGCATGACGGGCCAATCTTCGGCGCGCACCAAATGGTGCATCCCCATGGTGTACCAAAGCACCAAGTCGGTCCGATCAATGCTGCGGTTGGCGCTCGTCCACTGGGGCAGGCCCTGGCCGGGTTCGCTCAAAGTCGGATACTCGCCGGCGGCGTATCGTTCGCGGGCGTTGTAGGGCGTCACCCATAGGTGATGATCGATGAAGCCCGCTCGCATGCGGGGATAATCCTCAGGTAAGAGCAAGGTTTCTGCAGTGGCGCCAGGTCGCAATTGATAGCTGGTGGGGTAGCCCACATGATTTTTCCGAGTGTTGCTAAGTACGCGCCATAGCGCTGGCATCGAGTAGTTCTTGTTGAGCATGGCGGATTGCTCCCGCTCCAGCACCTCCTGCGATTGCACCCAAACGCTCTTCCTGCGGTTGCCATCCAGCGACTGAGTCACGAGCCGGTCTTTGGAGAAGGTGTTCTCCTGACCATCCACATCGAGATCCAATCGGAAATTAAAGTAATGACTGTGGTTGACGCCCACAATATGTTGGTCAACAAAGTGACCATACGCGTCCGCGGGGCGCTTCTTGCTTTGTTCTGCGGCATTGGCAGCACTGCTCATTTTGGATTCGACGATGCCGGTAGCGCCCAGACGAACAACGATGCTGCCGTTTTGTTGGAAAACCCAGTCGATCAGGTAGTCGTAATTGCCAATCACGGCAGCGACCCGAACAATGAGATCTCGGCTTGGACGGCTGTCACTGATGTTCGCTTCAAAATGTCGCCAGGCTGGGTCGCCCGAATCGCGCTCAAAGATGCAGAGTACGTTAGCAATCACTCGTGGGCGACCACTCGCATCGGTGTTGAGCGCATCCTGATAGGTCGCCTCTGACGGGCAATCTTTCCCCGGCAAGAGGG
This sequence comes from uncultured Pseudomonadales bacterium, assembly GCA_964481245.1. Lineage (GTDB taxonomy): Bacteria > Pseudomonadota > Gammaproteobacteria > Pseudomonadales > Azotimanducaceae > UBA9926. The sequence goes on along the minus strand of CAYZUV010000361.1, from coordinate 547 downwards.
GTTGATAAAGGCCTAGCCCAATGAATTCACCCGAATCAATGAAGTTGCGTGCGTGCCAGGCGAAGCCTGGGTCCATGTAGGGCACGAAGATTTCGGACAGATAACCTTGGTAGAGCACAGGTCGAGCTTCGTCATCGCCATAGCGAACGGTTGAAATAACCAACCCTTCGCGCTGGTCGACGCGAGCATGAAACGACCATTTCTGCCACCAGACTTGGTGTCCAACATGAAGATATCCAGGACTCGCCCCCTGGCGAACCATCAGGGGTGGCGGCATGTCGCGAAGTGGCGCGACGCTCTCAAGGTCATAGTCCGCGGTGGTGTTGTGCAGCCCGCCATCGAACTCATCCACAACCTTGATGACGGTGCCTTGATTCATATCAATGACGGCCGTGAGACCCTCGATTTGTCTTGGCCAAGGGTTCCGTACGCCTTTGGCTGACTGGCATCGGAGATGACCGATGCGAAGGCCTTGTTCTTCCTCGGTGCCAAAATAACCGGGTGGAATGGTGAAGCAGTTGAGGAAGGTCGGGTCGTCGAAACCGCG
>CAYZUV010000360.1:0-2479 GCA_964481245.1 uncultured Pseudomonadales bacterium | reverse complement strand
AGCGGCGTTCTAGCCTCATCGATCAAGATGGAATCGACTTCATCCACGATGGCGTAGTTGAGTGGTCTTTGAACACGTTCTTCTGGACTGAAGGCCATATTGTCGCGAAGGTAATCAAAACCGAACTCATTATTAGTGCCATAAGTGATATCTGCTTGGTAAGCGGCCTTCTTTTCCTCCTGCATTTGACCCGCATAGACAACGCCTGTTGTCACCCCTAGGGCTTCGTATAAGGGCGTCATCCACTCTCGACCCCACTTCGCAAGATAATCGTTCACTGTGACCAGGTGCACGCCGGTTGCTGGAATCGCATTGAGATAGAGCGCCAGGGTGGCAACAAACGTTTTTCCCTCGCCTGTACGCATCTCGGCAATTCGACCCTCATGAAGCGCAATACCACCCATCATCTGAACGTCGAAGACTCGCATCGCCAAGGCCCGCTTGCCCGCCTCGCGCACAACGGCAAAGGCCTCTGGCAACAAAGCGTCCAAGGACTCACCCGACTCAAATCTCGACTTGAACTCGGTGCGCTTCGCTTTGATCTCGCTATCGCTGAGTGACTCCATCGCGGCTTCTAGCGAGGTAATCTGAGCCACGATCCGTTGCAGCCGCTTGATTTCTCTCGTATTTTTAGTGCCAAAAATTTTGCTTAGAACTCGGCTAATCATAAGGCCTTCTTTATTAGAATCGCGCTAATAGAGCATTACTTCGAGGGCTGCGCACCTGGCACGGCTTTGAAGACATATCGAGCAGGGTCAAGAGAACGACCGTCCTGGTGAATTTCATAGTGCACGTGCGGTCCAGTGGACCGTCCAGAGCTCCCCACTTCACCTATTTTTTGACCCTTACGGACAAACGCCCCCGCCTCAATAGCCAAAACCCTCTGATGCGCATAAAGTGTGCTTAACCCAGCGCCATGATTGATTTCCACAACCTTGCCATAACCCGGCTTCTGACCTGCGTAGGTGATCACCCCGGGCGCCATAGCAAGAACAGGCGCGCCTGCGGTGCTGGCGATATCGATCCCGTTGTGCCATGCGCGCTCACCATTGATCGGATCTGTTCGCATCCCGTAGTTGGACGACACCCAACTCTTTTTAACCGGCTTACCTGCCAACGAGCGCGCTTCATCTCTTAGATCACTCAGCATCAGCCGCTCCAAGACATCAAGTTGTGCCGAACGATCGGCAAGCTTTCCCGAAAGGCTCGAAAGCTGCGCTGAAAGCGCTGCCTCGCTGAAGGCTTTCTCTTTGGGGTCAGTGGTCAGATCAGCGCTAGGATCAACAGACGAGGGGCTTTGAGGTTGTAATCCGCCGACGCCAACTGAAGACTGAAAATCAAATTCACTGACATCATAAGGTGCGAGTTCGGTGAGCCTCTGGCCCAGCGCATCGAGTCTCGTCATACGAGACTCCAAGGTCGCGATCTCGACGGCGCTTGCTCTTAAATTGAGCTGAAGGTCCTCTTCGAGCTGAAACACAATCGATTTCTGCCTTTCAATATCTTCGCGCAAGCTATCTATCGCGGCGACAGCAGCCCGAGCATCTTGATGCGACGCCGCTCGCCAGAGCGCGATCGTCGAGGCGACAACAAACGCCGCCAAAACAGCTAGCAAGACCAGACTAGGGGTACCGAACACCCATGTCTTGAAGTGCCTTGCATTATCGCTGACTATGATGACTTTCATTGGCTGACCAAATTTTGAAGCGGTCTATGTTACCAGAACGCAGCGTGATTCCTGAATGCAAGATCATCTTCTAGACAATCTTAAAGACCAGCAAAGTGAGACCACGAAAAGTTTGGTTCAACGAGCCAGACGCCTTGCGCACCTCAATCAAGAGCTCTCAAGAGCACTTAAGGTCGAAGTCAGCGTGTGCCGATTTGAGCAAGGCAGGTTAGTCATCCAAGTCAACGATGGCTCAGTCGCGACTCGGCTGCGTTACCGTGCGTTAAATATGCTCTCCCAACTGAGTCATGTGCTCGGTGATGATGTCACTCGAGTTGAGGTTAAGGTGGGCCCTCATCCAACTTGGCTAAGGCGAGTCGACGGGCAGCTCACATTGCGGCGCCCTGCGCCACATCCGCCTAAACCCATGTCGAGGGAGACCGGCGACCTACTTCTGTCTCAGTCCGCCGTGCTACGAGACCCTGGTCTCAGTGAGGCCTTCAAGGCGCTATCGGCCCATGCCTCTGTTACTGACGATCTGGACTAGATCGCAAGCTCCACATTGGGAACACCCGAGTATGCGACCGGTGCGCGGCTCTCATCACCAAAAGTGACCAGCTCCCAAGCGGCTGTGTTTTCAAGCAGAGCCTTCCTGAGCAAATGGTTTTCAGTGTGGCCTGACTTGAAGCCAACAAATTCGCCGATAATGCTGTAGCCAAGCAGATACAAATCACCTATGGCGTCCAAAATCTTATGGCGGACGAATTCGTCCTCATGCCTTAGACCGTCTGGATTCAGAATTCGATACTCGTC
>CAYZUV010000359.1:0-2486 GCA_964481245.1 uncultured Pseudomonadales bacterium | reverse complement strand
CATCGGACGTCGCAGTTTTCTTAAAGGGGCCGGCGCGGCCGCCGCAATTGGCACGGCCGCCAACATCATTAATTTAGCTGGGACCCAAACCGCCTTTGGCAATCACCACGCTGCGTCCGAAGCACGCGGAGGCACCTTTGACTTCGACGAAATTTACAACCGGGTGGGATCCAATTCAGTCAAATGGGATCAACAGATCGGCAAATATGGCGCCAAGAATTTCGAGATCGGTATGGGCATCGCCGATATGGATTTCAAAGCAGCGCCTTGCATTTCCGAAGCACTGACCAAGCGATCTGCCCATGAAAATTGGGGCTATATGGATTCCACGGAGAGCATCAAAGAGGCAATTTGTGCTTGGAATGAGGAGCGCCATGGCGTAAAGGTCGGCCAAGAGACCGTGACCATCGCTTCCGGCGTGCATCCCGGTTTGATTGCAGCGCTACTGGCTGTCTCGCCACCTGCCTCAAAAGTCGTCATGAACACCCCCACCTACAACGGCTTCTGGTCTGATCTCCGTTGGTCAAGAACCGTCGCCAGTGAAAGCCCGATGATCAAAGACAATGAAGGCGTCTATCACATGGACTGGGACGACTTTGAATCAAGACTCACGCCAGATACCCACGCGTTCCTTCTTTGCAACCCGCAAAACCCCACCGGAAATTGTTGGAGCGAAGAGGATCTGCTGCGAATGGGCGAACTTTGCCTCAAGCATGGGGTGACGGTCCTTGCCGACGAAATTCATTGTGACTTTGTCATGCAGGGGCAGAAATACACGCCTTTCGCCAGCCTTCCGGATAAAGCCATCGTCGACAATTCTCTGACCTTCAAGGCCATCAGCAAAACCTTCAGTCTTGCGGGCATGAAAAACGCCTATTTCTTTTCGACCAATCCGGTATTGCTCGAACGCGTTCGTTATTTCCACCGAGCGGATATCAACACGCTGGGTGTTGTTGCGAATGAAGCGGCGTATCGAGAGGGAGCGCCTTGGCTTGATCAACTCTTACCCTACATTGATGCCAATCATGCCTTCACCGAAGCGCAGATTGCCAAGCGATTGCCCGGCGTTCGTTACAAGAAAGCCCAAGGGACTTACCTTGCTTGGCTGGACATGCGAGAGGTTGTGTCCGCTATCAACGCTGAAGCTAAGGCTGAAAAGGCGGGGCTCAAGAGTGCTGAGCACTATATGGAGCAATGGCTCATTGAGCGCGCTCACGTGCAATTAAACCCCGGGTCAAATTACGGTGCTGGCGGCGAGGGTCATATGCGTATGAACATCGCAACACCACGCCCGCTCATCGATCGAGCCATTGATCTACTGGCGGGTGCCATTCGAAGCGCCTGATTGAGACTTGGGCCTCGTCAAAGAAGGTTACAGCTTGCGCAGCCACCAGGCTTGCTCAGCAGGGAATCGCTGCGCCCACTCTGCATGGCTGCCAAACGCCTCACCCTGTGCGGTGTCGGGGGCTTTAATTTCTAAGAATCGCTCGACCAAAAAGCCTGCGTCTTGAAAGAGTGCGAACCAGTCCGAAATCGGCAGATTGAATTCAATGCCACCTGGATCTATCGGTGCATCGCTAAAGTCCAATCGATGAAGCCCGAAGTAATCACGACCTAGCGAGCGCGTCACCAACTCACCCTCATCGTCAAGACACACCATGGCCCAGGGCGAATGTCCCCAAAAACGCAATCGACCGCCGGGTCGCAATACGCGCGAGGCTTCCTTCAGCCAAAGATAGGGATCGCACCAGATCGCAGCACCGTATTCGCTGATCGCATAATCAAACGACGCATCATGAAGGGGTAATCGCTCTGCGTTACCATGAATCAGTCGAATGCCTGACCCATACTCACGCTTGAATTCGGCAGCCGTAGCCAACTGCGCATCAGAGAGGTCTAGACTGACCACCTCCGCACCAAGCTGCTCCATCCAACGCGAAACGTATCCTGTGCCACAACCCAGTTCGACAGCCCGAAGCCCTCGCAGATCGGTGTCAAGAAACGCAATTTGGCTTTGGGGAATACTCCAGATGCCCCAGTAGGGCTGACCGCTCTGCCACGCTTTGCGACCTCGCTCGACCCATTGACTCGCATAGGCGTTCCAGAACTGCCGATTAACAGCTGAATCAGTCACGGATCAGCACAAGATCAAAATCAACTGGAACCTGTGTGGAGATCACTTTTAGACCAGCGATTTCTCTTAGCTTCTCAATGCCCGCTGCATAACCCAGCTCAGCAACATCGAGCGTTAACTTTCCCGTCACACGCACTTCATTCTCGGCAAAAGCAACCTTTATAGGGACAGTAAAGTTCAGCGATCGCTGATTGGCAGAAACCGAAAGGACTTGCTCAACGGTACCTGACTGAACGGAATTCAGCACTTCCTCGGCGATTTCGGCCGTAATCTCCGCATTCGGCTCCTCTCCAAAAAGCCACATTTGCATGCGCTCATTGCGGATGGGGATATTGGTTTCGATTTGTGAGAG
>CAYZUV010000358.1:1344-2505 GCA_964481245.1 uncultured Pseudomonadales bacterium | reverse complement strand
TCGGGTATGCTGTCGCACACTAAGCGGTGAATCTTAGGATTGCAACGAAGGCATAACGATGGATCCCATCTCACAAGGCATTGTCGGCGCGGTCTGCGCGCGCTCCGTCAAACCAAGAGTGCCAGCCCGTGAGACGCTGGTTCTTGGTGCGCTTGCAGGGATGGCGCCGGACCTCGACGTCCTCATTCGCTCCGCGAGCGATCCTCTACTATTTCTCGAATTTCATAGACAGTTCACCCACGCTTTGGCCTTCGCCCCGATCGGCGCGCTCTTGGTTTCGATTGCCACCCTTTGGCTCTTCAGGTCGGCCTTTCCGGATTTTCGTACTCGGTATTGGATCTGCCTTGCGGGCTACGCAAGCCACGGTCTGCTCGATGCCGCGACGACCTATGGTACGCAGCTCTACTTTCCTTTCAGCGATTTTCGTGTCGCTTGGAACATGATGTCGATTGTCGACCCTCTGTTTACCTTGCCACTCATTGGCCTTTCAGTGCTCGCAGTCACGTTCAGCAAACGGCAGTATCATTGGCTAGGCGTCCTCTGGATGGTGGGGTATTTGAGCATGGGCGTCATTCAGCGCGATCGTGCCGAATCTGCAGGCCTTTGGCTCGCGGCATCTAGGGGTCACCCCGTCACGGAAATCAGTGCCAAACCCGGATTCGCTTCGCTGCTCATGTGGAAGACCGTCTACACCTGGGGCGATCGTTTCTATGTAGATGGCATCCGTGTTGGCCTTGAGACCACGTTCTTTCCTGGCACCTCCGTGCGAAAGCTGGATGAGACTTGGCTGAAGACCCAGATCCCTCAAGATTCGCGGCAGTGGCGCGACGTGGCGCGTTTTCGCTGGTTTTCTGCCGACCACCTTGGCTGGTCACCTGATCGCCCCCTGGAGATTATGGACGTTCGATATTCCATGCTGGTTAACCGCATTGATCCATTGTGGGTCATCAAAATTGATCCAGACGAACCCGATCAACACGTCGCCTTTGTCACGAGGCGCGACGCTAGCCCCGAAACGGTAAAGACGTGGTGGTGCATGTTGACCAATTGCGAAGCGCCCTCGATCACATCTCGCTAAGGATTCGCCTCACTCAATCGTTCGACGACGTCGGGTCAAGCCATCTAGGCAGACAACACCCATCGCACTTCTGAACGGAGTGC
>CAYZUV010000358.1:0-1244 GCA_964481245.1 uncultured Pseudomonadales bacterium | reverse complement strand
CGGAGGAGCGCGTGCCTTCAGACGCTTGCGCCCATCTGCACCTTCGTTATATTGGTAGACACGCAGTGGTAACTTGCGCGCTCTGCGGCAAAACGCGAAGTTAAGATCCGACACACTCATCGAGCAGCAACACCGATTACGCGAGACTATAGAAGAACATTCGCTTCGAACCGTGCCTGAAGCGGGACAAAAGGAGATCACCATGACCTACGAAACCATACTCACAGAAATGCGTGGCGATGTGCTGCTACTGACGCTCAACCGACCAGACCGGCTCAATGCCTGGACTTACCAGATGGGCGCAGAACTAGGGGATGCCATCAGCGAGGCCAATGCTTCAAATGATGTGACGGCCATGGTCATCACAGGCGCAGGCCGAGGCTTTTGCGCGGGCGCGGACATCCGAGACCTATTTAAGGCCCAAGCCGATGGCGAGGAAGCGAAAACGGGGGATCGTCCAAGACGGAACTGGGTCGAATTGGTCCGCGAATCAAAGCCAATGATTGCAGCAGTCAACGGCGCAGCCATCGGCGTTGGCCTCACTCAGATACTGCCTTGCGACTACATCATGGCGAGCCCTGCCGCGAAGCTCAGTGCCAGGTTCATCAAAATGGGGTTAGTCCCCGAACTTGCAAGCTCGAGGCTTTTGGTCGCTCGTATGGGCTTTGGCCAGGCCAGTCGATTAATGCTCACTGGCGAGACGGTGTCCGCCGAGCAAGCCCTCAGCATGAAGCTCATCGACGAGATCGTCCCAGACGCTGAATTGGTCGATGCGGCTGTCGCGATGGCCACCGCCATGGGTAATAACCCGCAAAGCGCACTTGCGATGGTAAAGCAATTAATCACAGAAAACATGGCGGAAGCAGATCTTGGGACCGTGCAATCCCGCGAAATGAAATCGCTTAACCTGTGCTACGAGAGCCCCGAACATCATGAAGCGATCAACGCTTTCTTAGAGAAACGCGAACCCGACTTCAAAGCCGCGCGAGCGAAGGCCGCCAGCGCATCGTGATCGAACGACTGCATCACGCCGCTTATCGCTGCTTGGACAGCGAGGCAACCCGCGCTTTCTACGAGGGTTTTCTAGGTCTACCCCTGGTTGATGCATTGATCATCCAGGAGACAAAAACCGGGCGGGCAGCCTCTGTGCTGCACACATTCTTTGGCCTGCCTGACGGCAGCGCGATCGCCTTTTTTGAAGCGCCGGACGAACCCTTCGACTTCAAACCTCAACACGACTTCGA
>CAYZUV010000357.1:0-2509 GCA_964481245.1 uncultured Pseudomonadales bacterium | reverse complement strand
GGCGTCATCAATGGCAAGGAGCAGGCATCGCGCGCCGACTTCACCGCAAGCGAAGACGACAACGTCCTGATTCAGGGTATTTCGGGCGACCGATACGCCCTAGGCTACTTCGGTTTCGCTTACTTTTTAGAAAACCAAGATAAATTACGCGCAGTCGCGATCGACGGCGGACAAGGCCCTATTTTACCCACCCCGATTACGATCAATGATGGCAGTTACGCCCCATTATCTCGCCCAATCTACATTTATTTGAACGTCGCATCGCTCGACAAGCCTCAGGTCGCCGACTTCGTTCGGTTCTATTTGGAATCCGCAGGATCACTTGCTGAAGAGGTCGGCTACATCACGCTGCCTGAGGCAAGTTACGCGGGCGCTAGGGCTAGGGTTGCTGCTCGTACCTCGGGTTCGAGCTACCAAGGCGAACCCCGCTTACCTAAGTTAACCGCATCTTCAGAATAGTGATTGACGGCTGAAAGCCCAGGAACTTGCAACCTTCATGGCTGAATTGAGCGCTAAAAAAACACGGTGGAATGAATGGGTGCTGGAGAAGTTATTCTTCTTCTGCGCCTTCGTCTCCGTGATTACCACAGCTGCAGTCATATTTATTCTCTTGGAGGAGACGCTCACCTTCTTCGAAACCGTGCCAGTGCTCGAATTCCTGACGGGTACGCGCTGGACACCGCTTCTGGAGCCCAAGCACTATGGCATTCTGCCCTTGGTTGCCGGGACAATGCTTATCGTGATTGGGGCCGCAATTGTCGCCTTGCCGATTGGTGTCGCCAGCGCAATTTTCTTGAGCGAATATGCAAGCCACCGCGCGCGCTCAATCATCAAGCCCATACTCGAGATTTTGGCTGGGATTCCTACCGTGGTTTACGGCTATTTTGCGCTCACATTTATCACGCCCGGACTCAGGGTCATTCTTCCAGACACTCAAATATTTAACGCGGCAAGCGCGGCAATCGTGGTCGGTATTATGGTTCTCCCCATGGTTGCGTCACTTTGTGACGACGCATTGCGTGCCGTGCCCGCTTCGCTTCGCCACGGGGGGTACTCTCTGGGTGCCACCTCATTTGAGGTCACCACACGTATCGTGGTTCCGGCGGGCTTATCGGGCATTTTTGCTGCTTTCGTATTGGCCGTGTCACGCGCCATTGGGGAAACCATGGCTGTTACTTTGGCCGCCGGCGCGACCCCTAATCTCACGGCCAACCCGCTGGAGTCGATCCAGACGATGACGGCCTACATTGTCCAAGTCAGTCTTGGCGATACACCATCCGGTAGCCTGACTTACCAGACATTGTTTGCCGTCGCGTCCGTGCTTTTCGTCAGCACCCTGATGCTCAACATCTTGGGCACTTGGGTGATGCGGAAATTTCGGGAGGTTTACGAATGAACGACACGAATCCTCGTACTCAAGCGTTTACCAGGGCGCAGCTCCGACGTCGTCGCGCTCAATCAAAAGCATTCGAATACTTTTGCTCGGGCGTGACGGGCTTGGCGGTCGTCGTTCTGGCGCTCTTACTCTATGACATTTTCATGGATGGCTATCGCTGGGTCGACGCCCAGTTTTTGAATAGCTTTCCTTCACGATTTCCCGAGAAAGCGGGTATCAAATCGGCGCTCGTGGGAACGCTTTGGCTTGTTGGCTTCACTGCCATCATCGCAATACCCACAGGGGTTTTAGCTGCCATCTACCTTGAGGAATACGCACCAAAGAATCGGCTCACGCACTTTATCGAAGTCAATATTGCCAATCTCGCAGGTGTACCTTCAATCGTATTTGGTATCCTCGGACTCGCAATTTTTGTACGATTTTTTGGTCTCGGTCGCAGTGTCATCGCTGGCGCCCTAACCATGTCGCTTCTTATTCTTCCTGTCATCATCATAGCGGCCAAAGAAGCCATTCGGTCGGTACCTAGCTCACTGAGGCAAGCCGCTTTTGCCCTCGGCGCAACCCGTTGGCAGGTGGTTCGCGCGCACGTTCTGCCCTCGGCCATGCCAGGCATTCTGACGGGTGTCATTCTCGCCTTATCAAGGGCCATCGGCGAGACAGCGCCACTCATCATGATCGGCGCCTTAACGTTCGTCGCTTTTCTGCCAAGCGGTCCAATGGATGAATTCACAGCCCTGCCCATTCAGATCTTCAACTGGACGGCTCGTCCACAGGAAACGTTTCACGAGTTGGCGGCTGGCGGCATTATTGTTCTGTTGGCTGTACTGTTGTTAATGAATGCACTGGCGGTCTTTATTCGCTATCGAGGTTCCAAACAATGAGTGACCAAACGCCCATCTTAAATGCGAAGAACCTCTCGATTTTTTACGGGGATAACGAGGCGGTTAAATCCATCTCTCTGCCAATTTTTGAGAGAAAAATCACCGCCATCATTGGTCCCTCGGGATGCGGAAAAAGCACCTTCCTTCGTTCACTTAATCGCATGAATGACTTCATCGATGGCGTCTCCCATCGCGGTGAGATTCTCTACCGCGACCAGGACCTTTACGCGGA
>CAYZUV010000356.1:0-2516 GCA_964481245.1 uncultured Pseudomonadales bacterium | reverse complement strand
TCTTCAATCTTCGGCATGATCGCCGTCGCCGGCCAATCGGTGTACCACGCCACTAAATTTGGCGTTCGCGGATTCACCGAAAGCCTGGCTAAGGAATTCAAGGGCACCAACTTGCAGGTGCACTGCGTGCATCCCGGCCACGTCGGCACCAATATCCTGGCCAATTCTCGCTTCAATACCGATCAACCCGGTCGATTTGGCGCAGATTTCAATAAAGATGAAATGGCGGAGATGTTTCGAACCAAAGGCATGCATCCGAGTCGAGCCGCATCCATCATCTTGAACGGCGTCAAAGGGAATAAGAGAAGAATTTTTGTCGGCTTGGACGCGAAATTGATGGATCTCGCCCAGCGACTGACCCCTATGCACTACGAGTGGTTGCTCCCCCTCATCAATTTACCGCTGTGGCTGCTTAGAAACAAAAAGCCACTGAAGCATCTGCCCGCGGAACCCGATTCGAAGCCGCTCTGATCTCAGAGGACGCAGATAGCAGGTTAGCTACCTTCGCCCTCCAGGGTCGTTCGCCGCAGGCGCCTCATACCATGCAGCCAACGATCAATATTGTCCCCTTTGCGGCGAACATATTCCTCAACCTCTGGGTGAGGCAGAACATGAAATCGCTCTTCACCTAATGCTTCAACGACGGTTTGGGCCAACTGCTCTGGCTCGATAATGCCATCTGTTTGGCCATCACCCAGAGACCTTGGTGCCATCGCGGTATTGACGCCTTGCGGACAAAGGACTGAGACTTTGATGCCCTCGTCGCCATGGGTGATCGCTAAAAACTCCGCTAATTTGACCGCCGCCGCTTTGGTGACAGAGTAAGGCCCCGAACCCAGTGCCGCCAACAACCCTGCTGCAGACGCGGTATTTAACAAATACCCCTCACCGCGTTGGATCATCGAGGGCAAGACGGCACGGGCGGCGTAGACGTGACTCATCACGTGCAGCTCCCACTGTTTTTGCCATATTTCATTGGCAGCATCGGTGAGAACCCCCTCGCCGCCTGCGCCCGCATTAGAGCAAAAGAGATCAATTCGGCCTGTTCTCGCCATCACACCGTCGACTAGGCCTGCGATATCCTCTTCGGAGGTGACATTACAGGCAACGCCGTGACAACCGAGCGCACTGGCCGCGGCCGCAACCTGATCGGCGTCCAAATCAGCAAGCGTGACATCCACCGCGCCTTCAGCCAAGAAGGCAGCGGCCATTGCGCGACCGATGCCGCCACTCCCTCCGGTAATCACCACGACCTTGTCTTTCAGTTCCATTGTGTCCGTCCTTTTGGCAAATCATCAGAATGAAGCGACGCTACGCGAGGTCCCAGTGGAGTTCAAGCGACGAGCGCGGCTGAAGCGTCTCGACTTGCCAACTGGCAGCTCAATCACATACACCTAACCGAACCCCAGAGATTCACGCTTCCGGTTTGGATTCCGCGACATGCGCCTTGTGAGCGCGGTTTTGCCTCAATGGCAGATCCCCCGAAGGAGCAAAAATTGCGCTCCCCGCCTCTTCGACACTCGGGCGCGCGCACCTATAATGCGAGTCACTAGGGAACTCGTTCAACGGAGCCTGCATGCACACCTTTACCGATGAAACGGCAGCCATTGCGGAGGCCAGCATCCAATATGCATTGAACCGAGTTCGAATGAACCCACCGCCCCTCGACGGGCCGCTGGACGCGGCAACCCTCAGAGAGAGGGCCGGGCAAACCATCACCAAGGATGGGATCGGCGGACTCAAGGCACTGAAAATCTTCGAGGAAGTCTTTGGTCCTGCCTGCATCTCGGGAGACCACCCCCGATATCTTTCCTTTATTCCCGCCGCTCCAACTGAAGCGTCGATCTTGTTTGATCTTGTGGTGGGCGCTTCAAGCTTTTGCGCCAATTCATGGATGGAGGGTGCGGGCGCGATTTACGCTGAAAACGAGGCACTCAGATGGCTAGCGGACATTGCTGGATTTCCCGCAACCAGTGGGGGCGTCTTTGTCTCGGGCGGTACCGCCGGTAACTTGAGTGCATTGGTCGCGGCCAGGAGCGCATTTCGATACCGAACGGGCAACCAACATCGCGGGGCGATCCTAGCGTCTGGTGGCGCCCACGCCTCCATTGCTCAAGCAGGTTACGTGATGGATGTCGACGTGCTCGCGATTCCTGACGGGCCACCCCTCACTCGAACAGCCTTGGATGGGTTCATCAACACCCTCTCAGCCAAAGATCGTGAGCGAGTCTTTGCCGTGGTGGGAACAAGTGGCACGACGAACCTGGGCATGATTGATGACCTCACAGCCATCGCCGATGCCTGTGAGCGAGAAGGTTGGTGGATGCATGTAGATGGCGCCTACGGAGCAGCGGGTCTTGCGGCGCCTTCCGTGCGAGCGCTCTTCAATGGCATTGAGCGCGCAGACAGCTACATTGTCGATCCACACAAGTGGCTATTCGCCCCGTTTGACTGCTGCGCACTCCTCTATCGAGATCCCGCTCATGCTCGCGCAGCGCATCGTCAACATGGCGAGT
>CAYZUV010000355.1:0-2528 GCA_964481245.1 uncultured Pseudomonadales bacterium | reverse complement strand
ATTTGGGCCGCCACTCAACACTATGCTGATTTTCAAACGCAGGTGCTGTCGCTCATGAATCGTCAAGAATTTGATCAAGCGTTGGCAGATGAAACGAGCGATTTCCTAACCAGTTTCCTCCTGCATGGGCTTGATCTCTAGGGAACTTGTTATGAAGATTTGGATTAAAGACCCTCTTACCGTCTTTGTTGGCGAACACGAGCAGCCCCCTAAGCGAGGCATTCTGATCGAGGATGGCGTGATCTCCGAACTACTCGATACTGTGCCAGATCAGTTTGATGCCAGCATGGATGCGTCAAACCTAGTGGTTCTCCCAGGGCTCATAAATACCCATCATCACTTCTATCAAACGTTAACGCGATCGGTTCGGAGCGCGATCAACCGCCCTCTCTTTCCGTGGCTCGAAGCCCTATACCCCATCTGGGCGCATCTCAAGGAAGACGATGTTCGACTGAGCACCGAACTAGCTGCAGTCGAGCTTTTGCTTTCTGGCTGCACAACCGCCGTGGATCATCACTACATTGTTTCTCCCCAAATACCTGACCCTTTCTCAATCCAGGTGGAAACCGCTCAATCAACGGGGATTAGAGCAGTCATCTGCCGAGGCTCAATGAGCCTCAGTCAAAAAGACGGCGGACTGCCTCCGGATTCCGTGGTGCAGTCGGACGAAGATGTCCTGCAAGAATCAGAGGCCTTCATACGCAAATGGCACGACCCAAAGCCTGGCGCCATGACTCAAGTGGCCTTAGCGCCCTGCTCACCCTTTTCAGTGAGTAAACAGTTGATGCTGGACACCGCGAACCTTGCCCGTCGGGAACAAGTGCTACTTCACACGCACCTGGCCGAAACCAAAGACGAAAACACCTTTTGCCTTGCCCGTTACGGCCAACGCCCTCTTGACTATCTAGAGGAAGTCGATTGGCTTCGCTCCACAACCTGGCTAGCCCATGGTATCCATTTCAATCGGGCCGAGATCGAGCGTCTGGGTCGCGCTGGGCTTGGCGTCAGTCATTGCCCTACGTCGAACATGATTCTTGGGTCTGGCCTATGCCCTGCTTCCGATCTTGAGAATGCCGGTGTTCGCATTGGCCTTGGCGTTGATGGCTCTGCCTCGGCGGACTCATCCAATATGATGCAAGAGGTGCGTCAAGCGCTTCTGTTACAACGTTTACATGCACCGCCCGAGGCGATCACCCCAGAACGAGCGCTCACATGGGGAACCAAAGGCGGTGCCGCGCTGATCCAGCGAAACGATATTGGCGCCATTGCCATCGGTCGGCAGGCCGACCTCGCCTTCTTCAGCCTTGATGAGCTTCGGTTTTCTGGCGCTGAGGATCCGCTCTCGGCACTGGTGCTGAGTGGCGCTTATCGTGCAAAGCACGTGATGGTTGCTGGAGACTGGCTGGTGAGTGACTACCAATTAACGCGATTGGATGAGCATGCTTTAAGAAACGCTCACGATGAAGCGGCGAAAGGCCTTCTCTCTCGAGCGCTCAGTTAACGAAGGAACTTGCAGAGAAACAACTCAGACAACCATTCTCGAGTTGCACGCTCAGAACCTAAGATCCAAAACTTGAGGCTGAGAGCGGTTCACTGAGCACCTCAGCCTTAGCGCTCGGGCCTCGAAATCAAACTTAAGGCACATCTGGCCAAATCTTGAGCAGTTCGTCGAGCGCTTTACGCCCCACTCGATAAGCCGCCTCCAACGCCTGAGCTCCCGCATCGGGATACGGACTGGTTGCACTCCAAGCTGCAGCGCGCCCAGGTGGTGGCATCGTAAAATTACTGACGGTCCTCAGCACCAATACACGGTCAATGTCGGCGCGACCTATGTGATCTAAACGACGTATGGCCGCCATAGTGCCAGAATCTTCCATATTGGTGGTCATGAAGTTCTTTTCCGTATCACTTTGGACTTGCACCCAATCATTCGCCCATTCATTAAGCCGGGCGCCGTGCCAGTAGGTGCTGGAAGCCAGGGTCTCGCCCATACGGACCTGCGGCACCTCCTGGGCGCGCGGAAAGCCTTCGTACAAGGCTGCCAAGGTCTGAGCGCTCTCGCTCTGAAGGAGCGGCACGTCTTTCGTTGCCTGGTGCGCCCAGTTCACCAGGGACTCATTCAAGGCAAACGATACGGTGTCGACGGACCAGCCCTGACCGATAGACCCACCGGGAAGCACCGGCTCAGTTGCACCTAAAGGAATCAACCCATAGGGCCATGTCTCTGGGATCTCCCGAGCGTCAATTTCATAGGCTAGATCACCATCAACCACGTGCCGAGCCCAAACAGCCGAACCCAAACTGACATCCAAAGGGTCTCCTCCTGCGATGCCGGCAATTAACCAAACGGCTTGACTCAAATCAAACCGCTCATCCAAACCCAACGCCATGATCGACGCAGTGGCATTGGCTGTACCCGCGCCCGTACAAATGAGGAGTACACCTTCATCATCCGTCCAAATAGGCCGAACGCCCGCATCAAAGGAGAGCTCCCGAGTGAACGGGTAGCGTTCAACCCAAAACTGCAT
>CAYZUV010000354.1:0-2530 GCA_964481245.1 uncultured Pseudomonadales bacterium | reverse complement strand
CTGTAAAAGGCTAGCTGTAAATAGAGGAAAGACCATGCCACTCACCCATAAATCGGCCATTGGCAGAGAGAAGTTAAAGCGGATGCTCTTGCTGAGTTGTAGGGGACTCCTGATGTGGTTGGCTGGGTCTGCCGCCTTTGCGGACTTCGAATCGATGCAGTCGGAAGTTCAAGCCGA
Organism: uncultured Pseudomonadales bacterium; assembly: GCA_964481245.1. GTDB lineage: Bacteria > Pseudomonadota > Gammaproteobacteria > Pseudomonadales > Azotimanducaceae > UBA9926. The sequence continues at coordinate 2,353 of CAYZUV010000354.1, read as the reverse complement.
TTACGATGATCGTCTGTCTGCGCTCTTCGAGCATTTCCATGCAAATCCTGAACTGTCCTTCGTGGAATTCAAGACCGCTGCAAGAATCGCTGATGAACTGCAGTCCCTCGGATTCGAGGTGCATCGCGGCATCGGCGGCACTGGGGTTGTGGCTTTGCTAGCGAATGGCCCCGGTCCTTTGGTGATGATGCGCGCGGATATGGATGGTCTACCGGTCAAGGAGGAAACCGGGTTGCCCTATGCGTCACAGGTGGAGCAAGAAACTGTTGACGGTCAGCTCATGCCGGTGATGCATGCCTGCGGTCATGACGTACACATCACGTCGCTGCTGGGTACAGCGCGATACATGAAAAATCATCGAGATGAGTGGTCGGGGACGCTCATGCTGTTGGCGCAACCGGCCGAGGAGTGGAAAACGTCAGGTGCTGCAGCGATGAAGCAAGATGGGGTCTGGGCAAAATTCGGGACACCAGACTATGCGCTGGCTTTCCACGTGTCTGCAGAGATTGAGGCGGGTAAGCTCTACGCTTCAGAGGGTGCGGCTTATTCGGCAGTAGACTCGATTGACATCACTGTGCCAGGCATTGGCGCTCACGGGGCCAGCCCTCATCGGGGTAAGGATCCAGTGGTGATCGCATCGCAGATTGTCCTCGCGCTGCAGACAATTGTGGCTCGAGAGCTGTCTCCGCGTGAGCCAGGCGTCGTGACGGTTGGCGTCTTTCGAGCGGGAAACAAAAGAAACGTCATCGGTGAATCGGCTAAGCTCGAGCTGACAGTGCGCTCGGACTCAGCCGAAACCCGCGGGAAGTTGCTCAGCGCTATTGAACGAATTGCCGTAAACACCGGGCGAGCGGCGGGCTTGCCTGAGGATCGACTGCCTGTCGTCGAAGTGGTGGGTGGCGTCCCCGTGACGGCGAATAACCCGGCACTGGCGTCGCGCGTGAACGATGCCTGGAAAAAGACGTTGGGCGAGACTTATTTGACGACTTACGAACGAGAGGGAATGGGTGGAGAAGATTTCCCCTTTTTCACGCAAGACCCTTACATACCGAGCGTATATTTCTCGGTGGGCGGGACGCCCCCAAATTCTTTCGCACGAGAGGCGAGCGGGGGCGCGCCGGTGCCCTCTCATCACTCACCTATTTTTCAGATCGCCCCTGAACCTGCGATTACTTCTGGAGTCATGGGTACGGTCACCGCGCTGCAAGCGATTTTAGACAAGCGGTGAGACTTTATTCGCGGAAAAGTCCTTTGGCTTTATTGTCTAGACGTCTCTGACGGTTTTCGTCACCCATTGCGAGATACTTTTCAGGGGTGTCCGGATCGATGTAGCAAAAGTTACGCTTCCAAGTCTCATCGGTATCTAATGCGTCCCACACAAAAGGCGTTTCAAACACGGTCCCGGGACCCTGCGCATCGACCGCCAGGGTCAGCGCTAGGCGCAAAGTTTCTCGATGCATGCTGCGATCGAAGGGTCTGCCCAGTGGATTTCCAAGCGGCATATCGTTGTATACCGTTCTCGGTGTCCCGCAGCGCGCCAAGATGTCCAGTGCAGCGCCAATCACCACCGTAGTGATGCCGGCTTGCTCAAGTGCTCTGGCTGTCAAACTGACAGTCTGATGACAAACGGGTCACAACGGGATAAGAATGGCGATGTCTACTTCATCTTCAAGGCAAGCGCCAACGATGCTGGGTGCGTCCTGCTCGATCGTAAGACGCTGACTGTATTCGGTTGGGACGAAGTGAAATCTAGGGGCAATATCGCCAATGAACTGTTCTTCCTCGAGCGCCCTCAGGATCTCAACGGGAAAATAACTGCTCCGATCGCGCATGTGCGTGGTGGTTTTGTCCCACGATAACTCTTCAGTAAAGAATGCCTCCGGAACATCTGAAAAGGCGTAATGCTTCGCTGTTCGAATGGGCTTGGGTATGTCGGCCTCCACAACGCCAGTTGTGACCAAGGTGACACGGCTCGCGTTGAGCGGTTTTCCAAGCGTCGCGAAGGGTGTCTCGTCATACTGAGACCAGGTGTAATCGGTCGAAAAGCCCTGGGCCCGGTAGTAGTCTCTTGTGCGATCGATGTAACAAGTTTTCATGTATGCAGCCGGATCAAACCTTCTTGTGCGCATGATGCGACGAGTTGACCGCTTTGGTCAAAAAAGGCGCCGCGACTGAATCCTCTTGCACCCCCGGAGAAGGGACTGTCTTGATCATACAAAAGCCACTCGTCGGTTCGCACGTTTTGATGGAACCACATGGCGTGATCGAGACTGGCTACCTGGAAATTTTGGTCTCGCCAATTTACCGCGTGGGGTCGATAACTGGTGTCGATGAGTGTCATGTCCGACGCGTA
>CAYZUV010000353.1:0-2551 GCA_964481245.1 uncultured Pseudomonadales bacterium | reverse complement strand
CGGATCATGACGCGCCATCCATGCCTCTCGGCCGCCAAAGCCACCCAGTGGGAGCCCGCCGCCAAAATACTTGCCAAACGTCATCAGGTCAGGCGTGACGCCAACGACCTCCTGACCGCCACCGGGCGCCAAACGGGACGTCATCACCTCATCGAAGATGAGCGCACAGCCCGCTTGGTCACACGCGGCTCGAATCGCTTGCAGGTAAGGTATGGGTGCGAGCTGCTTTAAATACAGCACTGGGTTGACCATCACTGGCTCAATTAAGACCGCGGCCAGGTCATCACGGTGTTGATGGATCGCCTGGCGGATTTCATGGGCGTTTCCGAACGGAATTGTGATTTTCTTGTAGGGCGTATCGAGTGGGCCTGCGCTCGCGCCACCATGGATCCATGCGCCGTGATAGGCACCGTCATAAATCAGAATCTTGCTTTTGCCGGTCACTGCCCGCGCCGTATTAATCGCGTAGGTGTTGGCCTCGGTGCCCGTGTTTGAAAAGCGGACCAAGTCTAAGGAAGGAAAGCGCTCGGTCAGCATCCGAGCCGCCTGCGTTTCAAAGAGATTTGCGCCGCCCCCAAGGGCGTGACCGTGGGCCATGGCGTCTGTGACCGCTTTAATTACAGGCTCAGGTGAGTAACCGAAAAGTCCCGCCGTAAAGTTACCCAGGAAATCCGTGACCTCCTGCCCGTCAAGCGTGATGGCCTTGGCGCCCTTTCCATCCACAAAGGTCAGCGGAAATGGCATGTAAAAAATTGACGCGCGATTCGTGCCACCGGCAATGCCAGACTGCTTGGCTTGCTCAAAGGCAGCCGCACTCTTTGGATTGCGATCAACGTAAGCCTTAACCTGCGGTGCGAGCGCTGCCTCAACCAGAGTCAGCGCTCGCATTTTTCTTCCTCACTCATGCTTTTTCTCCCCCGCCTGCCTCTATATGCGCTCGCGTTTGTTGAAATTGCGTCAGAGGGGCATGACAGCGTGCACAGCAAATTTAGAACGCTACGGATCCAAGCTTGCGCTTGATCCCGCGCTGTTGGCAAGATGCCTCAACCACGGCAAAGAGGATTCTGCAATGGAAATAGCCACTGATTGGGCGACCTCGGCACCCCTCGACGCCATCAATCTGTCACGCCACGAGTTATTTGAGTCGGAGGCGGTACTCGATATTTTCAAACGCCTCAGGCGTGAAGATCCCGTTCACTACTGCGCCGACAGTGCCTTCGGGCCTTTTTGGTCAATCACCCGATACAAAGACATCATGCGTGTTGATACAGACCATCAGGCATTTTCATCGTCTGACGAGTTTGGTGGCATCATGATCGACGATAACGTGGTCCGCCCACCTGTCGAGGGGGTGAACATCTCCGCGTTCATTACGAAAGATCAGCCTCACCACGCGCCCATTCGAAAAGCGGTCCAGCCTATCGCTGGACCAGCAGCCATGGCGAGCTATCAAGGGCTTATTGCCGAACGAACTCAACAGGTATTAGATAGCCTGCCCGACGGTGAACCGTTTGACTGGGTTGAGCGGGTTTCAATTGAGCTCACAACTCAAATGTTAGCCACGCTGTTCGACTTTCCGTTCGAAGATCGCCACCTCCTAACCCACTGGTCAGACATTTCAACCGCAATGGAAGGCTCGGATCATTTTCCAGGCCACGAGCGCCGCGTTGAGATTCTGATGGAGTGCCTCGAGTACTTCTCGCGACTCAGGATCGAGCGCTCAAACGGTGCACCCCATCTCGATCTCATTTCTATGCTGGCGCGGAATGCCCACACCAAAGATATGGACCCGATGAGTTTTTTGGGCAATTTGATGTTGCTGATTGTCGGCGGCAATGACACGACCCGGAATTCCATGTCGGCATCCATTCATGCCTGGAATCGCTTTCCGGACGAATTTCAAACGCTTGTCGATGACCCTGGACTTGTCGACAAAATGGTTGCTGAAGTGATTCGCTGGCAAACACCGTTATCCCACATGCGAAGAACCGCGCGTGAAGATGCCATGGTTGGCGACAAGCTCATCAAAAAAGGCGACAAAGTGGTCATTTGGTATTACTCGGGCAATCAGGACGAGGACATGTTTGAAGACCCTAGAACCATTCGGTTTAACCGCGCCAATGGCAACCGCCATTTATCCTTTGGTTTTGGCATTCATCGCTGCATGGGCTTACGGGTCGCAGAGCTTCAGCTCCGGATTCTGTGGCAGAAGATTCTGCAACAATTCGAATCCATCGAACTCATTGATGCCCCAACTCGACTCAGTTCAAATTTTATCAATGGCTATAGTCGAATGATGGTCAAAGCGACTCGAAAGGCGAGCCCTTAGCGCGAACGGTTTGAACGCCTTGCCCCGATGGCCGAAGAGATATTGTTGCTGAGACCACAGTTAAGCATGGCTGACTTAACCGGGCGTAACGGTTGCAATCCAACCATCCGCGCTTGATTGGCGTGGCTCTGCTTTCTACGCGAGACCTATCCGAGACCTATGCAAGACCTATGCGAGACCCGTGGGAGACCTGTTCGGGACGCTATCTCTTCGATCAGGCGC
>CAYZUV010000352.1:0-2557 GCA_964481245.1 uncultured Pseudomonadales bacterium | reverse complement strand
TATGCCCCATATCTTGCGCCTCCAGTATGGGCAGGAATGTCTTCACCGCGTGGATGGGCCCCCACAGGTCAACGTTGAGAATCCATTCCCAGTCGCTCAGCTTGATGTTCCTGGCGGACGTCGGCAGCCCGACCCCCGCGTTACTGCAAACCACATGAACCTGACCAAAGGTGCTAAGCGCAAGTTCTGCGAGCGCATCGACTTCTTCTGCTTTCGACACATCACACAGCTGGGTTTGAACCGCGATGCCCAAAGCACGCAGTTCTTCGTTGGCCTGATGCAGCAATTCCTCATCAAGGTCAGCAAGCACTAGCTTCATCCCTCGCGCGCCAAACGCGCGCGCCATGCCAAGCCCGATACCGCTGGCGCCGCCAGTGATCACCGCAACCCGCTCGTTCAAATTGATCATGGCGTCACCAATGCTTCGCTATAGGGAGCTAATTCGTCTGCGCCCCAATCTAACCAATCCAAGAACACGGCTTCATTGTGTTCGCCCAAATGGGGTGCGCCGCCCTGCACGCGAGCTTCGTTGTTGCGGAATCGATAAGGGGATTGCGGGATCGGTCTGGTTGACCCTGCGCGGTCATCAATTTGCGAAATGGTGCCACGAGCTTGGACCGAAGCCAGTTCACCAATGGCTTCACGAGGTCTCACATCACCCCAGGCAATATTCATCTTGTCTAGTGCGGCAATGACGTCTTCCCGAGTGCTGCATGTTTCAGTAAAAAATGTGCGAGCGGCTGACCTTCTAGCCTCGATTTTTTGTTGGAGCGGAATGTCGTCCTCCGCAGGGAGACCATCCGTCACGCCAAAATGCCGTGTGAGTTGCTTCCAGATAAAGCGGAAATCACCAGCGATCATTAAAGGCCCGGCCGCTGTCTCATGAACTTCGTTGGTAATCACTTGGCGAATGCCGTCCAAGACGTAGTTCATGCCGTCATTTGTTACGACGCTGGCGTCCACCATCGAGATTTCCAGATGATCCCCCTTGCCTGTGGACTCTCGTGCATACAACGCTGCAAGTAAGCCCACGAGTCCATGCAATCCCGCATTGGTATCTGCCACAGATAAAGCGAGCTCAGCGGGATAGGCGTTGCTGATTTCTGCTTGTCTTGAAACTAACCCAATCTCGGCATGGACAATGGGTGCATAGGCTGCCCGACGACTATCGGGATTTCCAGCCCCGAACCCACAGATTGATAACATCAATAATCGAGGATTGATGGCCGCCAACGTGTCGTAGCCCAATCCAAGGCGGCCCATGACATCAGGTCGAAAGTTTTCGATGAGCACATCCGCCTCGCGCACTAGGGCCTTTACTAACTCAATACCTTGCGTCTTGCGCAGATCGATGGATATGTTTCGTTTGCCTGCGTTTTGCTGATTGTAGTAACCGGCGATCCCGCCAATCTTGAGTCCCCACAGCCGGGTCACGTCGCCTTCTGGGGGTTCGAGTTTGACCACATCAGCCCCAAGGTCTGAAAGCATACGACCCGCAAATGGCCCCGCCAGCACCCGCGACATATCCAACACTTTGATACCCGCTAACGGGTAACTCATAACGCTTCTCCCTTCGTCTTACCAAGATGGAAGTAGTGCGCCATGTCGGATCGTACTTCCCCCTGATGCTGGAAGTACCTTCTAAAGCCCCCGTTATAGTTGCCGTCCTGGCGTCGGTTTTCAGCGCCCTCAAAGTTGTAGTAACCCGGTGTGCAGTCTTCGGAGCGACTGGTTTTGCCTCGATGATGAATCACTTCCTGCACCCACCAATCCTCAGCTGCCTCGGTGGCATCAATCGTCTGATAGCCGTGAGTACGCGCATGATCAATACAAGCCGCGATGTGGTCACCTTGCGTTTGCAGCATGTCGGTAAGGTTAAATTGGAATGAGGCTTGGTAGCCGCCCATGATAAAGAGATTGGGAAACCCTGACGTGTGGATGCCCAGCAGTGTTCGAATGCCATCCGCATATTTATCCTGCAGGTTCTGCCCCCCCACCCCGACGATACTGTTGTAGATGCCCGTGATTTGGACTTCAAAGCCCGTCGCGTAAACGAGCAAGTCCAGTTCATGCTCAACCCCATCAAAAATGGGGCCGCGCTCGCCGATCTCGGTAATCCCTTTGCCTTGGGTGTCGATGAGCGTCACATTAGGCAGGTTAAAAGTGGGTAGATACTCGTTGTGAAAACAGGGGCGCTTACACATGAACATGTACCAAGGCTTTAACGCCTCGGCAGTCGCTTTATCCTCCACAATCTCGTCGATTCGTTTATGAATCCGCATCATGTGATTGATGTTGGAGTTTTCCTGGCGCCTTACCTTTTCTTCAGGGGTGAGGGCGTCCAGTTCGGCACGTTTTTCTGGCGACATCTCAACCGCTGCCAACGTTTTCTCGCGGCGCTTTGCTTGCCAACCTGGCTGCAAGCGTCGAGCCCAGTTTGGGTCTGTTGGCCAGTCATCGCGCACATCAATTGATGACGGTGTACGCTGGAAAACGGTGAGAGATTTCGCGGTTTTGCCGAGTTCAGGCACGATTTGCACGGCGCTAGCACCGGTGC
>CAYZUV010000351.1:0-2562 GCA_964481245.1 uncultured Pseudomonadales bacterium | reverse complement strand
CTTATCTCTACCATTGGCGGTATGATCAATCAGACGACAGTCACACCACGTCTCTAGGAGTTGAGTACAAATTCTAAATCGATCGGCTCACAACGCTCACCGTCTTCTTATTTCCTGCCGGGGCCAAATCGCTTGGTCCTGGTTAGGCTATCTTGGCCTCATTGCCCTCATAATATTCGTCACTTACCAGCAATCTCTGTCCATCGCTGAGCAAAGCCACAGAGCAAGAACTGAAAAGCTCTTGGAGTCCCAACTCGTGCTCATCACACCTTGGTCGATTGGGATTCTTCAATCCAGCGGCGAATCGATCAACACGGACCTCATAGGCACTGCAGACTCGGGGCGTTTAACTGTGATTCGGTTCGATGGTGTCGTTCTTTTTGACTCCTCTCAAGTCGCATCCTCCATGTCGAATCACCGTGACCGCCCAGAGCTACTCCAAGCGCGAGCCCTAGGGATAGGGCGTGCTGAACGCTTTAGTTCAACCCTAAATCAAGAGTTGCTCTATGTCGCAAAACCGGTCTGGTCCAACAATGCGTTGCTTGGCTTCGTTCGGGTTGCAACTCCCACAGCACTCATGGAGCAGGCGGCCATCGATGAAGCGAGAGAGATGGCGCTCTTCAGTCTCTTGCTGGGTTGCCTCCTATTGGCCGCATTCGCCTTCTTCAGCAATCGCCAAACCCAGGCTTTTAAGGAAATCGAATCGAGCCTCCACGCACTGACCGAGGGTAACTTTGCCTCCCGCGCCCACTTACAAACCAATCAGGCATTCGTTGCGACGTTTCAGGCGCTCAATCAATTGGCTCGTAAACTGCAATCGCAAAAGGAAGCACAGCTGGCGGATGACGCGCATTTCGAGACGGTGGTGGAAACCCTCAAAGAAGGCATCTTGCTCATCAATGAAGATCAACGTATCGAGCTGATTAATCCCTCCGCGGCAAGGCTCCTAGAAGTCAGCAGTGAGCGGCTACAAGGTCATCCGCTGTGGGAAAATTTAGCCTTGGGCGTTTTAATCGATCTAGTGGACAACGTTCGAACGTCTGGTCGCCCGGCACGACAATCGCTCGAGATCTTTGATCGTACAGTGCTCGCGGAGGCTTATGGCGTCGCCGCGCAGCCAATTGCCCGCGCCAGCATTTTGGTCGTTCTCCAAGACATTACTGAGCGCACTCGAATGGATGAAATGCGGGAAGATTTCATGCGGAGTGCCTCCCACGAATTGAGAACCCCGCTGACGGCCATTCAGGGCTTTGTGCACACCATCATCGACGACCCTGACATGCCACCCTCCTTGCTTCAAAGCATGTTGGCCAAAGTGGGGCACCAAACAAGCCGACTGACCGAACTCGTCAACGATCTTTCCAAGCTCAATCGAGTCAACGCTGAGCGGATGCTGAGCGTTTCGTCCTCAGAAGTGAACATTGAGGAGGTCGTGAGACAAGCGCTCGAGAAACAGTCCAGACGGATTGACGACGATCAGCTTGAAGTGGAGATGACGGTCTCTACACGCTGTCGCCCGGTCGTAATGGCAAGAGGTGATGTCGAGCGCATGGTCGAAGAATTGCTCGACAACGCCCTGAGGCACGCCCCCAAATCATCGACGCTTTTCATCTCGCTTGAGCAGACCGACTTAAGCCTTCGTTTAAGTCTTGAGGATCAAGGACCGGGCGTGCCAGAACACGCACGTGAGCGTATCTTTGAACGGTTTTTCCGGCTTGAAGCGGCCAGGGATCGAACGACCGGAGGGTCAGGACTGGGCCTCGCGATCGTTAAATCGCTTTGCGAGAGCATCGGGGGCAGGGTTTGGGTGACTGAGCGGTCATCCCTCGGCGCTCACTTTGTGCTGGAACTCCCTAATTAAATCTCGACGACGCAAACATGGGCGTGACTTCTATCAAGATTTAACGGGTTCTTTACTGAAACTTAACAATCTTGGGCCTAAATACCCGCCGAACTCAGATCACACAGGAATCATCCCAATGCGTTACATGCTTGCGCTCAGTATCATGGTTTTACTCGCGGCTTGCGGCGGTTCAGATGCACCCTCCAACGCTGGAGAAGAGCCAGGCCTTACCGGCGCCGTTCGAATGGATGGCTCAAGCACCGTCTTCCCAATCAGTGAGGCCGTGGCCGAAGAGTATCTGGCCGAAGCACCCGGCGTTCGCGTCACTGTCGGCGTTTCAGGGACAGGCGGCGGCTTTAAAAAGTTCCTCAATCAGGAAATCGACATCAACGCCGCCTCTCGCCCGATCAAAGAAAGCGAGTTTGACAAGTCGGTGGCAGCAGGCATTCGGTTCATCGAATTGCCCGTTGCATTCGATGGCATTTCCGTTGTGGTCAACCCCGAAAACACATGGGTTGACCAGCTCACCACGGACGAACTTCAGCGCATCTGGCAACCTGACTCTGTGGTGACCACTTGGAAAGATGTCCGAGCCGAGTGGCCCGATGAAAAAATCCGCCTCTATGGTCCCGGGACTGATTCGGGCACCTTCGATTACTTCACCGGCGTCATCAATGGCAAGGAGCAGGCATCGCGCGCCGACTTCACCGCAAGCGAAG
>CAYZUV010000350.1:0-2562 GCA_964481245.1 uncultured Pseudomonadales bacterium | reverse complement strand
CTGGTCATGATTTCATCGATGTGCTTAACTTGCCGCCTGTATTTTTACGACGATTTTGAGCATTCCGGAGGAAAACTATGGGATTACTAGATGGAAAAGTTGCGCTGGTCACAGGCGCGGGCGGTGGCTTGGGTGAGACCCACGCCCTCTTGTTGGCGCAAGAAGGCGCAGCGGTCGTCGTTAACGATTTGGGCGGTGCGAGAGATGGCTCGGGTGGTGGCAACGCCATGGCCGATCAAGTGGTTGCCAAGATCAAAGCCATGGGCGGTCAGGCCGTCGCTGACTATGGCAATGTCGCCAAGGAAGAAGACGCAAACAAGATGGTGCAAACCGCAGTGGACAACTTCGGTAAGCTCGATTTCTTGATTGCGAATGCCGGCATCTTGCGAGACAAATCCTTTAAGAACATGACCAATGACATGTGGGATATCGTCTTGGATGTTCATTTGAGAGGCACCTATCTGACCGTTCGCGCAGCCTACAATCAGATGCTGACCCAGGAGTCCGGGGGCAGCATTGTGGTGACGTCATCGACCTCTGGCTTGCTCGGCAACTTCGGTCAATCCAACTACGGTGCGGCAAAGGCGGGCATCGCAGGTTTCGCACGATGCCTCTTCCAAGAAGGTCTCAAGTACGGTATTCGAGTCAATATTCTTGCGCCGGCGGCGTGGTCCCGATTAACTGAAGACATCTTCCCGCAAGGACAAAACATGGCTGAGCTCTTGTCACCTGACAAGGTCTCACCGATTGTTGTTTGGCTGGGCTCGGATGAAGCCAAGGACGTCACCGGAAGAACCTTCCTAGCCTCAGGCAACACGGTTCAGTTGCTCTCATGGCAATCCCAAACGATTTGCCAGAAAGAAAACACCGAAGGCCCCTGGAGCGTGGCTGAGATCGGTGAAGCTGTTCGAGAGAATTTCGACAAATGGCCCAAGGGCATACAGCCGACCTCTCGACCTTTTTGAGGCTGGATGGCTGGAAGCTCAGAGGTGTTAACAAAAAAGGGTGGTCTTCCACCCTTTTTTTTTGGCATTCTGGGTCCTCTCACTGATGACCCACCATTCTTAGAAAAGGATCAATGCCGATGAAATCGCACTATGGAGACGTATCGGTCTCCCTACTCGAGAACCATGTGGCTGTGTGCGAAATCCAGCGCGCGCCGAACAATTTTTTTGACCATGATCTGATTCGAGACCTCGCCGACGCGTTTTTTGATATCGACGCCCACGTCGACGCGCGAGCGATCGTGTTGTGTTCGGAGGGGAAACACTTCTGCGCGGGCGCAAACTTTGGTTCAAGCGAACGACAAAGTGGCCCTATCTCTCGAAACGACGAAGGGCGAAACCCACTCTACATCGAAGCCGTTAGATTATTTAGGAGCAAGACCCCCGTGGTCGCAGCCGTTCAAGGTGCCGCGGTGGGTGGCGGCTTCGGTCTGGCCGTGATGGCAGACTTCCGTGTGCTCTGCCCGGATACCCGGCTGACGGCCAATTTCGTTAAGCTCGGTTTCACACCCGGCTTTGGGTTGACCCACACCCTAGAGCGCATCATTGGTCCTCAGAAGGCTAATCTTCTGTTTTTCACTGGCCGCAGAATCACGGGTGAAACCGCGATGGCATGGGGATTGGGTGATGTGTTCGTAGAGACCGATCAAGTCAGGGACGCTGCCATTGCACTGGCTGCGGAAATTGCCGAGAACGCCCCGCTTGCGGTGGTCTCCGTTAGAGAACAGGTTCGCGGTGATCTGGCCGATGCCGTCCAGGCTGCCACGGACGTCGAGGGACGGGCGCAGTTCGTTTTGCAACAAACCAATGACCACAAAGAAGGTGTGCGCGCTGTGGCTGAACGCCGGCCGGGTCAATTCACCGGAACTTAGGCATAAAGGCTGCCAGTTGAATTCACTCGGCGGCTACCAGACACCAAGGACGTCGATCGGTTTGAACGCCCGCAGGACCCCAGCCTTGATAAGGGTCAAGCGTCAGCGATAGGGGTCCTGTCGAGCTGGCCTTTACGACCCATCCAAGATAGGAACCGTTCGCAAAAGCTCATCTGTTACGTACCCTCGTTCGATCGCCCACCCATCCAGCACGCAGCGGGCAACAAAGAGTCTAAGGGACAGCACTCGAGCGCCCTACAGTGGTCTCGTGAGCTCACGTTGCCCTCTCCTGGCTTTCCGGTAACTACAGGTGATGAACCACCTGCAGATTGTCCTTCTAGCGTGATGCTAGACGCGGTGTTCCTTGATGCCCGGCGCACCTAAGCCCGAGACATAAATTTGCCATTGGTGGTGTTCACCTTCACGGTTTCACCTTGCTCAATATATTCGGGCACTTGAACGGTTAAACCGGTTTCGAGGACCGCCGGCTTTGTCCGCGCGCTGGCGCTGGCACCTTTAAGGCCTGGGGCTGTTTCGGTAATAGTCAGAACCACGGATTGAGGTAATTCAAGCGCTGCGGCCTGTTCATTGATGATGAGAAGAACAATGCCCTCCATACCCTCTTTCAAATAATTCAATTCATCCTCGAGACTCTCGAGCTCGAGCGCGTGTTGGCCATAATCTTC
>CAYZUV010000349.1:0-2569 GCA_964481245.1 uncultured Pseudomonadales bacterium | reverse complement strand
GCCAATGCTTTGTTAGGTACAAAATCAGCAGCGCACGCATGCCATAGTATGAAAACCGTTCCCACATCTCGGTGAAAAACAAGATGAGCAGGCCCTTTGGATGACCAAGCCACAAGTCTTGGGTTGGTTGGGTGGTTTCAGTCATCGTCTTGTTCCTCTCCTTCTGTTACCTCTACTTCTGTTACCTCTACTTCTGTTACCTCTACTTCTGTTACCCCTACTTTGATGCCCTGCGCGACCTTCAGCACTGAGATCCTCTATCAGCGAGGCGGGTGCAATCAAACCGTATACACTCTGGCATTTAGCCCAACATCCACGGCATACGGACATAACGAGGCGCAGCACACCACCGAATTTCATAGGGGCAGCGCTTTACGAGCTGCTGGCCACTCACTCAAGCTTCGAGGCGACCATTTCAGAAGGGTCAGCTGCGAACTTGTGCGGCATTAAGCAGCGCGTTGTTACTAGATCTCGGGAACACAAGATCCGGATCTTCAGGTCGCATCGATCGCAGACGTTCCTTAATCACCTGACTTGCGCCCTGAGGAAAGTCGCTTAACCGTTCAGCCAAGGCACGGGTAGTCTCCAGCACGTCATCATCGGGTACGATTTTGGTCACCAGCTGTAATTGCTGTAGTTCCAATGCAGACACACGGTCGCCTAACAAAGCGAGCCTTGCGAGCACGGCCTCATTACTTTTAACCCGCAACCAACCCGCATTCATCGGAATATCCGACCCCTGTTGGATCTCGCCAATTTGCAAAAAAGAGGATTCTCCAGCCACCACCAGGTCACAGGCGAAAACCATCGCGGCACCTGCATTGATCGCGTACCGCTCAAGCGAACCAATAATCGGTTTATTGGATCGATAAAGAGCATAGTGCATCTCACGAACGGCTTCGGCATCCCAGTCCCCATGATAATCAGGATCACCTGCTTTAGCTTGTAGCACCTTCAAATCAATGCCCGAACAAAAGGCACCCTCCGAGCCTCTGAGCACGATCGCCGCGACGTCCCCTTGCTTCGACAATCCATTCACCGCCTCGGCAATTTCTCTCGCCATGCCTGGAATCAGCGCGTTTTTCCTGGATGGGCGATTCATGACCACCTCGGCCCACCCCATGTGCTTTTCTATGATTGTGAATTCGCCCATAAACCCTCTAGCCACCCTAATTGCCAGCAGAATAACACGAAGATTCCGAACCAAAGTACGCGCCTTACTGCTCGACGAACGGCGGCTCTAATCGCCCCTTTTTCGGGATGGGCAGATCTGCCATCATCTCCACCCTTGAAACACGTTCCACCACCAAAGGATTCAATATGACGGTAGCCAGCCGACTCGAATCGCTTAGAGCCCATATGCAAAGCCTGAAACTGGATGCCATTTGGGTGCCTCGCGCGGATGAATTTTTAGGAGAGTACGTTCCCATTCACAATGAGCGCCTAGCCTATCTGACTGGATTCACAGGCTCAGCTGGGGTTTGTGTTGTCACCATGGACGCTGCGATCTTATTCGTCGATGGCCGCTACACCCTGCAGGCAGCCAATCAATGCCCGGAACCACTCTTCGAGCACCAACACATTATCGAAACACCACCCGAAACCTTTTTACGGGACAGACTGTCGGAGAACCAGGTCGTTGGTGTTGATGCGCGCTGCCTTTCATTTCAAAGCTTTACGCGCATTGAGCAAACCCTGGGCGAAAACAGCATTTCCCTTTCGGCGATGGCGGAAAATGCAGTGGATTTGATCTGGACTGATCGCCCTGTTGCATCGGTCAACCCTATCATTCTCCTGGATGAAGCAGTCACCGGCGCTTCTTCCGTCCAGAAGCGAGCGGCCATGGCAGAATCCCTTAAAAAGGCTAACGCGGATGCGGTGTTGCTGACGCAATTGGATTCGATCGCTTGGACGCTCAATATTCGAGGTGACGATGTCCCCCATCTACCCGTCCTCTTAGCCTATGCCATCATGACGCGTGAGGGTGACTTCACCTTGTTCACTGACACACACAAGCTGGTCGACGGCCTTGCCGATCACGTAGGTCCAGGGTTTTCCGTTTTGCCCATTGACCAGTTCGATGTCTACCTCAAAGGTTTATCGAACACCTGCGCTCGACTGCTGTTTGACCCCCAGACCTGTCACGCTCATTCGCCTCTCCTCTGTCGCGATCAAGGGATCGAGTTAATTGAACAGAGCGATCCTGCGGAACAGCCTAAAGCGTGCAAGAATGCGACAGAGGTCGCAGGCATCCGACGAGCTCACGTGAGAGACGGCGTTGCGCTCTGTCGATTTCTGGCCTGGCTTGACGGTGAAGTTGCGAGTGGTCAGGCGCACGATGAAGGCTCGGTATCCGATCGTTTAGAGGCTTTTCGCCGGGAACTACCTGAGCTCAAAGACCTGAGCTTTTCAACTATTTCTGCGGCCGGTCCGAACGCCGCCATGGCGCATTATTCGCACACGAACGGCGTACCTTCGCCTCTGGTTTTGAATTCTGTTTATCTGGTGGATAGTGGCGGTCAGTACCTTGATGGGACCACCGACGTCACCAGAACCATCGCAATTGGCG
>CAYZUV010000348.1:0-2573 GCA_964481245.1 uncultured Pseudomonadales bacterium | reverse complement strand
TGGATCAGATCTCGAATGGCGAGATCGAATGGCTGAACACTCTGAACGAGTTCTATGGTGACTTTTCTGAGCGCTTGGATCAGGCGGCGGACGATGAGCATGGCATGCGAGCAAATAAGCCCTCGCTGATTGAAAAATCCTGCCCTACCTGCGGGCGCCCCATGAATGTGCGAACAGGAAGCACCGGGGTGTTTCTAGGGTGCTCAGGCTACGATTTGCCGCCAAAAGAGCGCTGCAAGCAAACCATTAATTTGATTCCTGGCGATGAGGTGGTCAGTGCCAATGCCGACGATGAGGCTGAGTCGCGCATTTTAATGAAGAAGCGACGGTGCACAGAATGCAGTTCGGCCATGACTGAATATTTGCTGGATGAACATACGAAGCTTCATCTTTGTGGAAACAATCCTGATTGCGCATCTTTTGGCTTTGAAGAGGGTGTCTTTAAAATCAAGGGCTACGAAGGTCCGACGTTAGCCTGCGATAAGTGCGGGGCTGAAATGCAGTTGAAGACTGGCCGTTTTGGAAAGTATTTTGGTTGCACAGGACAGGTCGATGATGCGCCGTGTAAAAATACTCGAAAGTTGCTTAGAAATGGCGAGGCGGCACCACCAAAGATGGACCCTGTGCCGATGCCTGAACTGCAGTGCGAGAAAGTGGACGATACCTATCTTTTGCGTGATGGTGCAGCGGGTTTGTTTTTGGCTGCAAGTCAGTTCCCTAAAAACAGAGAGACCAGAGCCCCCTACATTGATGAACTCCTGCCGCATCAAAATGAGATCGATCCTAAGTATCAATTCTTAATGAAGGCGCCCCAGGCAGATCCAAACGGTCGCAGGGCATTGGTAAAGTTCTCAAGGATTGAGAAGCAACACTATGTGGCTTCGGAACTTGAGAAAGGCAAGGCATCGGGTTGGCGGGCTGACTATGACGAGTCCTCCCAGACTTGGGTAGAACGAGTTGCTGAGGCCAAGTCAGCGACTGGCAAACGCAGAAAGAAAACAGCCTGAAGTCCCTAGGGGCATCTGCAGCATCGCGACAATCCGCGTGTAGGCCCTCTAATCAGAACGATCGATTTAGTGCCGTATGACCCCGACTGCGAGCCCTTCGATAGCAAACTCGACTTCTCTTAAATCAACCTCAATTGGAGCGTAATCCTGATTTTCGGGCTCCAAAACAATCTCGTGTGCTGCTTTGCCTCTGCGAAAACGCTTCACGGTCACTTCGTCGTCAATGCGCGCCACCACGATGTCTCCAGGATTAACCGATTGCGTTCGATGCACGGCCAGAAGGTCTCCGTCTAGAATGCCGCACTCGATCATGGAATCGCCACGAACCACCAACATGTAATCGGCACTGGGTCGAAAGAAGGTGGCGGGGATCTCGCAATGCCCCTCAATGTGTTCCTGCGCCAAAATCGGATGACCGGCAGCCACTCGCCCAATAATGGGGAGCCCCTCCGAATCGGGAAGCTTGATGCCTCGTGAGGTGCCAGGGATCATCTCGATGGCGCCTTTTCGAGCAAGTGCTTTCAAATGTTCTTCTGCCGCGTTGGCGCTCTTGAATCCCAATTTTTGAGCGATATCTGCTCGGGTGGGGGGATAACCGGTGTCCTCGATGTGTTGTTTAATCAATTCCAATACTTCGGACTGCCTTGGGGTTAATTTCATCATCACGACGCTCCGCAACTGAGAACTGTTTATCTATACAGTCTGGCAGTATATACAGTATTGAGCGGCAGGCAACCCTTTGAAACCCATTCACAAAATTGATTTTTGCAGGCAGATCAATGTACGCTTCTGTTCCCTTATGGCAGGTGGAGGCCCTGAGTGCGCCGTTTCATCACTTTTAATCTCCCGAGTGGTCTCGTATTGAAGCGTTGCTTGAGTCTAACTGTGATCAGCTTGTTCTTGACCGCGTCAGGATCTGCGCTGGCCGCGTCGGCTAAAATGATGTGGGTGCTTGCGAGTTTCGTAGAGGCGGATCTGGCCATCAAAGAGGCGACCCAAGCCCATGAACTCACGGGTCAAATCACAGCAGTTCAAGAGGCCAGAGTCGGATCTAAAACTTGGCATAGGGTCCTTGTGACCCCGGCGACCGAAGCGAGTCGCGAAGCTCGACTTACATCGCTCCTTAGAAGCGCCAATTACGATCAAACGTGGCGCGTGTGGTTAGGTGAAGCGGATGTAGGCAGAGTGACTTGGTTCGGCGGTCAACCCAGCGATTTCCCAGATCCCCTGGACACCTCGATTGAGGCGGCGCCCGAATTGATGAGCGACGAAGGTATGCTGGCAGATCTGGGGCGGGTACTTGACGATCGAGAACGGCGTCCAGCGGCGGTCTCAATGGGTGCCGATCTCACAGAATCGTCGAGGCAGAAGGTTGCTCAACTGTTAGCGCCTGATGTGGATTACCACCCCATTCGATTACGCGCCCTACGCTAGGGTGCGTCTGCCTCAACCGCACTGTTTCCTATTGAATCCTACTGGGTCGGAATTCACCCGTGTCCTATTTTGAAATCTGGTTCAATGAGCTCCGAATCTGGGCTCAGGATCCCTTGGTCGTTCAAGTCTTTT
>CAYZUV010000347.1:0-2583 GCA_964481245.1 uncultured Pseudomonadales bacterium | reverse complement strand
AGGACACAACAATTCCGGCCGCATCGATGCCTGGCGTATGCGGATAATGCTTGGTAACGCCCGGCGCCCCATTGGCAGACAGCGCATCCTTGTAGTTGACCGATGAATAGAGCACTTCAATGAGCGTATCGTGTTCGGGCAACTCACTGGTTTCTCGGGTCAAGATTCGTGAGGCCATTGCGTCGCCTGCACGTTCGACCTGATAAGCATTAAACGCCGTCATACTTCTCTCCCCCTTCGGGTATCAATTGATTGATCATTCTGTTTTCAGAGTCCTCGCCTCACCTCTGTCTCATGACGCAAAAGGGGTTGATAAAGCATAGAGCGCTCCGAAAAAAGTCTTGCCGCTCGTTGCAACAGCTTATCAATGGGTTTCTGAGGACGCTTGAATTTCACTTCAAAGACCTTGGCAGTCTCGCTTGCCTTTAACAAATACTCGTCACTCGTCATCAACTCATCGATGAGTGCAATATCAATCGCGCGCTTGCCATACCAAGCCTCGCCTGTAGCAATCTTCTCGAGTTCAACTTGCGGTCGGTGTTCGGCCACGAACTCCTTGAATAGCGTATGGACTTCTTCAAGCTCTTGGCGAAACTTTTCCCTTCCAGCCTCGGTATTCTCTCCAAACATCGTCAATGTACGTTTGAACTCGCCAGCGGTATGCAGTTCAACGTCGATGTCATTTTTCTTAAGCAATCGGCTGAAGTTGGGAATCTGAGCCAAAACACCTACAGAGCCGACTAATGCAAAGGGCGCCGCGATGATCCGGTTTGCGATACACGCCATCATGTAGCCACCGCTGGCGGCAACCATGTCGACCGATACGGTGAGCTGGATATTCTTGTCACGAATACGAGAGAGCTGTGAGGCCGCGAGCCCATATCCATGAACAACGCCGCCAGGACTCTCAATTTTGACCACCACCTCATCGTGTTCCTTGGCGACCATTAAAACGGCAGTGACTTCCTCCCGGAGATTCTCAACCGCTGAGGCATTCATATCGCCCTCAAACTCCAGAACAAAGCACCGCTTTTCGACGGCATCTTGATCACTGGCCTCGGACCGCTCGACCTGATCCCCTGCCTTGGCAGCCAGTTTGGCAGCCTTCTTAGCCGCCTTGTCCTCCGCTTTACGGCGTTTCTTCTCCTCCTTCCGAGCCATTTTTTGCGCAAAGGGGTCAAGTAACGAGTTCGCAAGACCTAGAGATAGGTCTTCAAATCGATCGTTGAGACTTTTAACCTCAATTTGGCCTTCATTTTCAGGTCTACCGCGCTGGACGTTAGCAAAGATAAAACCAAGAAAAACCAAAAGCGCCACGAGGACTGTGGCCACCTTCGCGAGGAAAAGTCCGTACTCTATCAAAAACGCCAACCGGCACCTCTTTTTGGGGTTCGTTGTTTCTGGAATACTAACACAGGCATACTTCTACAAACGGGACCTTTGGACCTGCAAAAACCGATTCATCTCCGCCATCAGACTGAACCGCTATGCATGATCGAAACACATTGGACGCGCTAGATCGGAGGCTTCGACCATCGTTCAGGCCAGACTTTCTACCTGCTGAACGCGTGATTTACCAATTGATTTTCGAGTCTGGGGCCGATTTTTTCCTCACCGCAAGCCGCGAGAGCTTTCACCTTTCTGAGCGAGCAGAAGGTCCCGTGACACTTAGGATTTGGATTCGCAGTGTCGATCTGCTCGAAGCACTGCTGCTTGGCCGCGAGAGTGGCATGGACGCATTCATGGCCGGCCACTATCGAAGCGATGGTCACATTGTGTTGAGCCAACTACTGCTGTATCTCTTCCTACCGGTCGATCGCGCCTTCGCTCACGAGGTATCTGATTAGCGCGTCGAACCCAATGACCAATGGCGAGCCTCACCACCCTCAGAGGCCAGTTTTTTGAGCATTTGTTCGTGAGCGCTCAATTCCGTCTCGTTGGGTTCTGTCACCCTGAGTGATGCAGGCCGCTCGACCTTTCGAATCTCAGACTCACGATCATCGATGGCTACTCGCTCCTCGGGTGCGTCGAGCCCCAAACTGGCCTGCCCTCCGGTGAGCGCAAGATAAACCTCTGCAAGGATTTCAGCATCGAGCAGAGCGCCATGAAGTGTCCTTGCTGAATTATCGATCCCCAGCCGCTTACAAAGCGCATCTAAGCTATTCTTCTGCCCTGGATATTTAGCTCTGGCCAGCGCCAGAGAATCCGTAACGGTGCAAAAATCTTGGGTTCGTCTGCGTTCTCGCACACGCTTGAATTCTGCGTCTAAGAAGCCTACGTCAAAAGCGGCATTGTGAATAATCAGTTCCGAGTCTTGGAGAAACTCAACGATGTCTTCTTTAACGCTGGCAAAATCTGGCTTATCCGCGAGAAATTCCAGCGTGATTCCATGGACCGCCTCAGCGCCTTCATCAATGGTTCGCCCCGGGTTAATGTAATGATGCAGCTGCCGACCGGTGGGTTTCCGATCGATCAACTCCACACAGCCGATTTCAATGAGACGATGTCCTTCTCGAACTTCAAGTCCTGTCGTTTCGGTGTCCAGCACCACTTGCCTCATCGATCTCACCTCACAATCAGCAT
>CAYZUV010000346.1:0-2587 GCA_964481245.1 uncultured Pseudomonadales bacterium | reverse complement strand
AGAGCAAGCTAAGGCCCAATTAAGTAGAGAATTGAGTGCAGATTGAAATAAAGAGCGATATCCCGCGTTAATTTTTGATCTCTAAAAAGCGACAATCAAAAGCGATAACTGGAAAACGTAGTTAAGAGTTAAAGAAAAGCCCATGGAAGATCATAAAGAAGCTTGGTCAGCGTTCATTGATGGAGAGTTGAGCGAGCTCGAAGAATTGAGATTGGTCCGTCAGTCGGATTTTGCTCAAGTTGGCCCGAGCGTCCACCGATGGGCCAGCATTCGCGATCAGCTGCGCTCAGGCCGTAAGGACGGTATGCTGTCCAGTGAAGGTCAAGCGATACTCAATCAACGAATCTCCCGAGCGCTTGATGCAGAGATCCCAGCGGGTGGAGCCCAAATAGCAGAACAAAACCGGTTCACCCGGTCCCGTATCCTTCCTTTTGCGGCGGCAGCGTCCATTGTTCTGGCGCTTACGTTAGGGTTGTTCCTGCAATCTCCTTCTTATAGTCCCGACGGCGCCGGAAGTGCGTCTTCGCTGATGGTCGATACCAGCAACGGGATGAGGTCAACCGTGTCTCCGGCCGTTCAAAATCAGGTGAATAATGCGTCACAGGCTGCCATGCTCGCGCAAGCAGAGCCACCCGAACTCAAAGCGCTGGACGAGGAAACGCAGGCGCGCCTACGCCGCTACCTTGAGGAGCATGATCGTTCAGTGGGTTTGCGGGCTTCTAATCCTCAGTTCGTAGGCTATCCAGCGACGACCAAGTAATCCACCCCAATGCGCATCATTCAAATCCTCCAATTTAGGACGCCGTTAAAGACCTTGAGATGGGTCAATGGCCTTGCAGTACTGATCATGGTGATCAGTCCAGCCACTCGGGCAGAGACACGAGAGATAACAATGCTTTTGGAGGACGAGCGCTCGCCAGACTACTGGATTGAGAAAATGTCATCCTCCTTGCTCCGCGAGAATTATCGGGGGGTGTTCACGTTAGCTCGAGGGCGTCAGTTCAGTTCGTTAGAAGTGGATCATCGGTTTCGAGACGGGGTTGTCCAAGAGCAACTGACGCAGCTCAATGGCCCACTCAGGCGAGTTGTCAGAGAGGGCGATCACATTCGGTGCTTCCACGAGAGTGAAAACGCATCGTTGAACCACGCGGTATTACTCGGCCCCTTTAGCCAGTCGTTCAATGCCTTATTGGAAGCGGAATCTGATAACTACAATGTAAAGGTCGTCGGGCTGGATCGTGTTGCCGGAAGGGAGGCCGTGATGTTGGCCGTGCAACCGTCGGCTAACGATCGATTTGGTTTTATGTTGTGGCTTGATCGAAGCAAAGGGTTGTTGCTGCAGTCCCACTTGGTCGATCGCGGTCGCATACTTGAGATTCTGCAATTCGCAACGATTGAATTTGATGTCACGACGGCGCTAGAAGACACCGATTTACTCCATCAAGGTTGGGCCGTGCACTCGCTGTCAGAAGAAGTACTGACTTCTAATGAGGAACCCACATTTAAAGTGAAATGGATGCCGAGAGGGTATCGAGTCGTAACAGCAAATAAGGACCGTATTCATTTCAGCGATGGTGTCAGCGATTTCTCTGTTTTCGTCGAACAAGGTCGCGAATTACCTAAGTTGTCCACGGAAATTGAAGGACGTTCAATTGTGACCCGACCGCTGAGAGGTCGCCCGGGGCAGATTACGATCGTGGGGGCGCTGCCACTGCAAACGGCTGAGCGTCTTGCCGAATCGGTTGAACCCATTATTTTTTGAACGCGCTGAGCTCTGCATTTTGGGCCTTTTGACGGGCGCGTCCGAAGATGCGGACGGCGCGCAGCGCGCTAACAGTGCCGCGTTTACCAGGCTTTACGTTGTATTGAGACGAGAGGAACCAGACCCAGGCTCTTGGCGGTAAAGCTCATGAATCATCCGATAGACTGAAGCGAGACATGACGCTATTAACAGAAAAAGCTATTGAACAGGCGCGCTGTTCAGGGTGCCAAGTTAGGTCATGTGTGAGCAGTCTCGCTGATACGAGAGCCGAGCCTTCCGCTTATGCCTTAAGCCAAGCGGTTGTTCACTCTGTGGGCGCGCCTTTGATGGGCAGTCTTTTCCTGGTAGTGATGGTAGACGCCCTCGGGATGGGGGATGCGGGACAGACGATGGCTGCCGTACTCGGACTGGGGCTAGGTATGTTGCTCTGTACCGGAATGACCGCTTGGCCAAGCGGGCGGGTTAAAGCCGGCGCCTTGCGTGTTCACCCCTTAGATTCACAATGTCTGCCCAGCGCGAACTCGTTAACGAGTCAGCTTGTAAGAAAAGGGCAAAATCCCTGAATTGAGCGTACACCGCGAGGGTAAGTCCTTCGTAGAACAAATAAAACTAAGACCCCTGTCAAATATTGAGAGATTGAAGTCGGTGATGAAAGGAACAGTCAGCGTGAAACATGTGATGACGTTAGGCATTTGGGCAATCCTATGTCTATGTTGGACTCAGGGAACGATGGCGAAGACCTCACTGCCTGATTTTACGGCGTTGGTTAAAGAAGGTGCGCCGGCCGTGGTGAATATCACAGTGACACGGAAGGCACCCGCGCTA
>CAYZUV010000345.1:0-2589 GCA_964481245.1 uncultured Pseudomonadales bacterium | reverse complement strand
AGAATGTTACCCGTCATTCGTTGAGCGCGTTAGAGGACAGTCATCGTGGAAAATGAAGTGGTTGGTGGTGTCGTTGGGGTGATGATTTGCCTGTTAGTTATCTTGATCGCTTCAAAGAAACGAAAAACGGATGATCGATAGAACGGCGGTGAGCTAACTTATCGGCCGTCTGGAACAATTATCTCCTGTTCCCGCCTCGCGTTAATTGTTGGATTTTGTCAGCAAAATTTCAAAGGAAAAGTTTGGTTTCGCTTGACCGCCGCCGCCTCAGCGCGTTCACTGATGTTGATAAAAGTGGACGTTTGGGAGAGAAAAGCGAGATGAACAGTGAATCACTGATATTCGTAAGTCTGGATGAAGCGGCTGCCATGAAAGAGGGGACGCGGGTCACTTTCATTCCTGGTCTTCAGGCATTGTATTCAGAGGCGCTGAAAAATATCTGCTACGTGAAAGGCATTCCGCTCATACGAGCGCTTCATCCGATGATGGGCGTAGACAAGGAAACGGGTGAAGATCGGCAGGCGCGACTTTATGAACTGACCAGTCAGACGAGCTTGCCGACGATGTTTCATGATGAAGAGCGGCCAAGAAACGTATGGATTGAGCAGCTCGCACTCGCCGAGCGCATTGGCCGTGCTGATGCCCCAAAATTGATTCCGGACGATGTTGGCTCTCGCGTTGATATGTTCGGTCTGTGCGCGGTGGTTCTGGGTGAGGATGGGCTTGTCTGGAATATGCGCATTATAAGTGACGGGCCGTTGAGTCGGAAATACGGTTACAGTGAGGCTGCGAGCGCTGAGGCGCCTCGAAAAATCGCTGAAGTCTTGACGCTGTTGGACGCTCGACTCCAAGATCAAGAAGCGAGTGGGTCTCGTTATCTGGTGGGGCATGCTGTGACCGCCGCAGATATCTACTGGGCGACGATGAGTATGGGCGTTACGGCGACACCTCCCGACATCATGCCGGTGACGCAGCAAAACCAAGGGATGCTTAAATTCTTTGCAGCGAACGGCCAAGTGCCTGAAATCGCCGCTGCGCTCTCTCCCAGAATAGAGGCGCATCAACATTACATACTAAAGACTTATTGTGAAACGCCTGCGGTTTTAGGTGGAAATCCACTCTAAGCAATCGGTTTGCTCACCGAGCTTAAAATTAGGGTCGCTATTCCTCGTCTGGTTCGTCAAACGGTGAATCGTCATTTAGGCAATGTCTCAACGCAAATGAACTTAATAAATGGCAAAGGCGAAAACACGCGTTTTTGATAAAGAGAGATACGATGAAAATTGGCATCAATGGTACGGGGTTGGTCCAATCAGCGAGCGTCCAACGGGTGATCGATCATGCGCTTCAGGCCGAGCGAGATGGATTCAAAAGTTATTGGCTCGCAGAGCACCCGACTGGCGGGTTTGATGCGATGACCGTCTTAGCGCTGGTTGGCCAAACGGTGCGAGAGATGGAGTTAGGTACGGCCGTTATTCCGCTGCAGCCCAGGCATCCGATTGCGTTGGCGGGCCAGGCGTTGACCACCGCCAATGCGATAAAGACTAGATTTACGCTTGGGGTTGGACTCTCGCATGAAATCATGATGGCGCAACTGGGCATTGGGTTTGAAAAACCGATTCGACATCTGAAAGAAAGTCTCAACCTATTGGTTCCCTTACTCGAGTCTGGCGAGGTCAGGGCATCGGGTGAGATGCTGAGTGGCGATGCGCAATTCTTTGGCGGTAAACCCGCGAAATCTATCCAGGTTGTGGTGGCGGCTCTAGGGCCGCAAGCGCTTGGTGTCGCGGGGCGGCAGAGTGCCGGTACCACGCTCGCATGGGTGGGCCCAAGAACGGTTCGCGAACATATCGTGCCCAGACTCTCGGATGCTGCGGCCTCAGTAGGGCGAAGTGCGCCGCGAGTGATTGCGACGCTGCCCGTCTGTGTGACCGACGACGAGAAAACGGTTCGGGCTGCCATTGGTCGTGGCCTCAAGATGTATGCGACCCTTCCCTCATATCAGGCCATGTTTGAAAAAGAGGGGGTTGCGGGACCAGGTGAATTGGCGATCGTTGGATCCAGGGCGCAGTGCGAGGATTGCATCCAAGCGATGCTTGAAGCCGGTGTCACTGATTTCGCAGCATCTGAGTACTATCTCAACCCCGAGGAAAAAGCGCTCACCCGCTCGCTACTAAAACACATGGCAGCGCCTCAGCACTGAGGTCAGGGTCGAGCTCTCAAATTGAATGGCACAGCGTTTTTGCACGGTTGGTGATCGCTCATGGGGGCCTCAGATTTTTCTGGCGGGGTCTTGTAAGCCAAGAGGAACGTATCGACGGGTCTATTCATATGACGATTGAGACTTTCCTAAATCTCGGCAATTCGCTTAGCCTAAGGGCATAAAACATAGCCTGAGGGCATTAAACACATAGCGTTAAAAGGCGCTGATTAAGGGAGCATGTGAGGTGAGTGATCGTTATCAAACCGAGGGCCGAGGCCGGACCTTTGACAATATTGTTCAAACAGTTGGCGATACGCCGTGCGTTCGTCTTAATCGCATCGCGCCAGCCCATGTCACCATGTACGTCAAAGTTGAGTCTTTTAACC
>CAYZUV010000344.1:0-2601 GCA_964481245.1 uncultured Pseudomonadales bacterium | reverse complement strand
CTCGGCCGGTCTCTCATTCGAACACTTGATTGAATGAGCCCGAACACTGATCCTTGATAATTGGCAAGCAGCTCGATTCCAAAGGAGTTCAAGATGACGCGACCCATGACCGCAGGGATTCACTTACCCCAAGCAGGCCCCGCCGCAAACCCCGAATCGATCAAGCGCGTCGCGGTGCGTGCCGAAGCGCTTGGCTATGCGGACGTGTGGGTGAGCGATCATTTGGCCGTGCAAACAAACGCAGCTTACCCGCCCTCACCTTACATCTATGAACCCCTGATCACATTGACTTGGGCTGCTGCCGTTACCGAGCGCGTGAAACTCGGGACCACCGTGCTGGTGCTCCCCATGCGCAATCCCCTTTTTGTTGCCAAAGCGCTGGCATCCATCGACCAATTGAGCGGCGGGCGTATGATTCTCGGTACTGCAGCAGGCTGGTACGAAGTGGAGTTCGAGGCGCTGGGTATTCCATTTAAAGAGCGCGGTGCAAGAACCGATGAGGCGATCGAAATACTTCGCCGCTTATGGCAGGACGATCACATTAACGCGACCTTTCCTGTTCACGGCATCGAAATGAAATCCATACGGGCTAAACCCCAGCCCGTTGGCGAAATCCCAATTTGGATCGGTGGGCACGCAGAACCCGCCATTCAGCGGGCGATTCGTGTTGGGCAAGGGTGGCACGGCGCATTCAGATCAGCCGCCTCGATTGAGCCTTTGATCTCGACGCTCAGAGCGGCACGGCCAGAGGGCGACTTTACGATCTCTATGCGAACTTCTTGGGATGCGCTCGCTGATGATCACGACAAGATCATTAGAGAGATCGACGCTTATCGGTCGGTGGGTGTTAATCATATTGTTGCCGAACCTCGACAGTCTTCGGGCGCTGCATTCCTGGAATGTACAGAGTCGCTCGCTGAAATCCTTCGCGATCACGGCGTTGATATGAGCGGACTGTGAACCTGAGTCGCTGCCCGCGATCAATCAAACGAAAGTATTGCTCTCCAAAACAAGTCGCTTAAAACTTGGGGTGCGCTGCCGATGCTCGATTTCCTTGTTCAGTGAGAGCAACGCAATATCACTGCTTAGCGTCTCGATCATCCCGTTCTAATGAACCGCCGAGCCTCTTAACCCCAAGCGCCATCATCCAGCCAGTACTCGGCCACTAGGTCAGCGCTACCATCCAAGGCCTCTTGGCGTCAGGCTAAATTCGTCGCTCTTGCCCTGACCAATAGGGTTCGCGCAGCTTACGCTTGAAGATTTTGCCCGAGTCCTCCCGTGGAAGATCCATCACGAACTCCCAGACCTTGGGTATTTTGTAACCCGCCACGGTGGCACGCAGGCGCTCTCGAAGTTCGGATTCCGTGACCGCGACTTCCGGCTGCAATTGGATATAAGCGCAAAGTGATTCTCCAAACTCTTCATCCGGAATACCAAACACCGCGCAGTCCGCAATTTCCGCGATTTTATGAAGCTCTGCCTCGATTTCTGCGGGATAAATGTTGACACCACCCGAGATGACCATGTCGTTCGCGCGATCACATAAATAGAGAAAGCCATCCTCGTCGAAGTACCCCATATCGCCGGGTGTCACGAGCCCTTCCTTTTCCATCCGCTTTCGTTTTTCGTCATCGTTTTGATAGGTAAAGTCAACGCTCCCTTTCGTTCGCCCAATCACCTCACCAATTTCGCGGACCGGTAGATCGTTACCTGCCTCATCGATCACTCGAACCATGGCATCTGGCATGGGCTTACCGACTGAGCCGGGATGGGCAAGCCATTCCTCTGAATTACAAAAAGTGACGTTGCCCATCTCAGTTGAACCGTAATACTCGTTGATCACAGGACCCCACCATTCGATCATGGCGCGCTTGATGGGCGGGGATACAGGCGCCGCGGCGTGGGCAACGAATTTGAGTGATGATAAATCATATTGCGTCCGGACCGACTCGGGCAGTTTGAGCAGCCGATTGAACATGATAGGGACCATGTTCAGGTGCGTGACTCGGTGGCGCTCAATCAATGCAAGCAATTCCTCCGGATCAAAGCGAGGGGTGATGACAATGCTCGCCCCTTCCCTAAAGCAAAAACTGGCATGGGCATTGGGCGCAGAATGATAGATCGGCCCAACAATGGCTGTGGTAATTTCATGCCCTCGCCCATCATAGCCATCAAACCCGTAACTGATGCCGAGCATTCGTCTCGAGATCTGCATTTGCTCCGGGGTCGCC
This sequence comes from uncultured Pseudomonadales bacterium, assembly GCA_964481245.1. Lineage (GTDB taxonomy): Bacteria > Pseudomonadota > Gammaproteobacteria > Pseudomonadales > Azotimanducaceae > UBA9926. The sequence goes on along the minus strand of CAYZUV010000344.1, from coordinate 370 downwards.
ATGGGTCGGCGCACGCCTTTGGGATGCCCGGTAGTGCCAGACGTGTAAATGATGGTGCTGGGCATCTGGGCAGGGTCTCTCGGCACAGCCTCAAACGTATCGCGCCAAACATTCCAATCGGTATCATCGTCGTTGACCCAGCAGGCCTGATCGCTCAAACCATAGGCTCGTTGGATCGTCTCGGGCACTGGCACAACCAGAACTTTTACGCCACCGGGCACCACATGCCGAATGCCCTCCAGCAAGTCTGCATGGACAACCAGCGCTTTCACCCCTGAATCATTCAGAAGATACGATGCCTCAGCCGGCGTGTAGTGCCAGTTCATGGCCACGGGGTAAGCGCCCACCTTCGCAGCGCCGATGCTTGCTT
>CAYZUV010000343.1:0-2601 GCA_964481245.1 uncultured Pseudomonadales bacterium | reverse complement strand
AAGCCAAACCCCACATACAAGATCGGAATATCTTCATCTAAGTAGGGCGGCATAGACAGCACGGGGTAGTCTCCGAGCGCACCCTGATACTGGGTAATGGTCTCGCCTTTCCAAAGGCGGCGCATCAGAGCAATGAATTCTCGCTCGCGAGCGTAGGTCGGATGCTTTAGTCCCATGGCCTTCCAGTGACTGGCAACACCTTTCGCTAGCCCCAGCGCAAAACGACCCTCTGATAAGCGGTTGAGTGTACTTCCGATGGATGCCGTCACCGTAGGGTGCCGCTTGTTAAGGTTGGTTCCTGACGTGCCTATAAAGATTTCGGTGGTCACCGCGGCAACCGCCCCACAAATAGCCGCGATTTCCTTGAAGTCACTGCGTTCAGAAATCATTACATTGCCGAGCCCTAGCGCCTCGGCATCTTGGACCTGTCGCAAAATGTCTCGGGGTGAGCGCGTGTGTCCTGGAAGTCCGTAAAATCCGAGCTCCGGATACTTCGATTGATACTCTGGAAAATTCATTGAGACCCCTTTTCCTATTGGCTAAACGTTGGCCTGAATCCTGGCTCCGACGGGTCGATGACTTATCAATTCAGTATTCAACGCGGAATGCACGCGTGACCATCATAAAAATCTCGAGCCTTTATTGCTCGCATCGACTAAGACGAATAACCGGAATCGCTCGAGCCACTTGATCTTGATAGTCCTTGAACCGGGGCAATGCCGCAATCATTTTCTCAAAGGCTCGGGATCTGTTCTGGCCTGACAGGACATCTGCAAGGGCTCGATAAGTCTCACTACCGCGCTCGATCATGACCACAGGATTCGCCAAGAGATTAAAGAACCACATGGGGTGCCTAGAACTTCCGCCCGCTGAGGCCATGACGATGCAGTCATCCCCATCTGCACAATAAGAAAGAGGGGTCGTCAACAAGCGGTTGGTTTGCGCACCCCGCATCGTGAGCAGCAGCATCGGGTTACCCTCAAATCGACCACCACATTGACCCGAGTTCGCTCGAAACTCATCAATAATCGACTGATCGAATGCTTTCAAACCGTCAACGCTGCCGAAGCCCAGCAAGCCATCTTCAGACATCGATGTCGCCTCCAACGATTTTAGTTAGGCCGACCCAATGGGCAGGACCCGCCGCGCCAAGATTGGCGGATCCCTCTCTTCGAGCCACGAGCCCTAAGCACTCGCCCGCAAATGCGCCATGCGCATTTGAGTGGGCTAATTTATTCCACAGCACGCAGTGGATCCCTTTCTTTCCCGGCGGAGAGCCTCCTTCATGCTTCTCCCTCTTAGCGGGGGTTTTATATTGAGCCCGCCTGACTTCAAGAGACGTTGACCTCGCGCGGCTCAAGGGATGAGCACCACCTTCACGCAGCGCCCAGCGTGCTGGTCAGCGATGGCCTGGTTAATCTGTGTCAGTGGATACGTTTTGATTAATCGGTCAAAAGGCAACCGGCCGGCGCGGTAGTGATCAATCAACTCGGGGATAAACGCATCAGGATCACTGTCACCTTCGATGATGCCTCGAATCGATTGGCCAAAGGTCATTAAACCGGTGAGCTCTCCTGGCACGGGCGTGCCTGGAGGCGCAATGCCGACGACGCCGAGCGTTCCCATCGAGCCAAGACACCCCATGACCGCTTGCAACAAATCGGGAATACCGGTGGTATCAAAGGCATAGTCCAAACCCAGAGGCACGAGGTCACGCACGGCCTGAATCAAATCCGGTGTTTCAGCGGGGTCAAGCACGTGGGTCGCTCCAAACTCCAGCGCCAGGGCGCGTCGCTCAGCACGCGGTTCTAGCAAGATGATGGTGCCACACCGCTGAATTTTAGCCCCCATCACAGCAGCTAGACCCACCGGACCGCCGCCCATGATCAGAATGGAGGACCCAGGCTTGGCCGCAAGCGATCGCATCACACCGCCAGCCCCTGTCTGAATGCCGCAACCAAGTGGACCAAGCAACTCGACCGGCAGCGAGGGATCGACTCGAACGACATTCGCCTCATAGGTGAGTGCATGGCTTGCAAAGGATGACTGCCCGAAAAAATTAGAGGCAACGGTACCCGCGTCCTGACTGAGTGCCGACGACCCATCTTCACGGGAACCGATATAGTTCAGCATGGGCATCGTTCGGCAGTAGGCTGGATCATGCGTTCCGCAGCGATCACACGCGCCGCACGATCGGAACGAAATGGCCACCGCATCACCCACGGCCACCTTGGTCACGGCGTCTCCGACCGCTTCGACAATTCCAGATCCCTCATGACCAAATACCGCAGGAAATGGATAGCCGTCGGTTCGACCCGCGAATACGATATCCGTGTGGCAGAGCCCAACGCCCAAGATTCTGACCAAAATCTCATTGGCGCGCGGGGGCTCAAGTTCTAAAGGCTCGATTTTAAATTCGGCATCCCCAACATACTTTACTGCGGCAGTGATCTGCATGAACGTCTCCTGTGTCATCCGTGCTGCTCAGATCGATAGTAACGAGACTCGAACATCGCGGCAAAAGCAGCTCTCCATGGCTAGACTCAGCCTGCCTATACACGGTGTTTTCTATGTCGGCTTTACCACAACCAAGGGGACCAC
>CAYZUV010000342.1:0-2617 GCA_964481245.1 uncultured Pseudomonadales bacterium | reverse complement strand
CACGATTACCCCATGGGCCATCAAGTTTGCATGGAGGAGATCGAGGATCTCGCTCGATTCATCCGCCGATGCCTATAAACACTGCCTCTGCGTCAGATATGACCTCGTCTTTCGCCCTAGGGATCCCCTCTCGTGCTGAGTGGGTCACCACGGTTATCGCAGACTTCGATCATTTTCTTTTGGATCACGCGGCCAACGAGCGCAAAGCCTCTGCTATGGCCATGTCGATGGTGGCGCACTATCCCAACAGAGCGCGACTCGTGTCGCAAATGATCGATCTTGCGCTTGAGGAAATGAATCATTTTCGCCAGGTGTATCGCATCATCGAAGCGCGCGGTCTATCTCTCGCAGATGATGAAAAGGACCCTTACGTCAATCAACTTAGACAGCACTTCCAAAAGGGCAGCGAAGCCTACTTCTTGGATCGGCTGCTCGCCAGTGCCGTGATCGAGGCTCGAGGTGCTGAGCGCTTCGGCCTCCTAGCCCAAGCCATTGAAGACCCCAAAACAGCGCGATTTTATGAGGTGTTAGCTCGTTCAGAAGCCGAGCACGAGCACCTCTTTATCGATCTTGCCAAGCACTACTTTGATCACGAATTGATCAGACCACGCCTAGACTATTGGCTAGAGATTGAAGCCGAAATTCTAGCTTCACTGCCGATTACCGCCCGACTGCATTGATAGACCCTCCCGACACGTCTGAAGAATTAAGGTACCCACCACACGGAAGAGATCGCGTGATCGAGAAGTATCTGACCCGGTTTTCAGAAACAGAAATCTCGGATCTGGCGATCCCTGGCCTATTTGAAGTTGCCCTCGTGATTCCCGCTTTTCAGGAATCCGTCGCTACCATTGAGCGACTGATCGAGTCGCTTCCAAGCATCTGTTTACCCATCCTCGTGATCAACGCGCCCAAAGAAGATGCCCCCACTCTGAATCTCTTATGGGCAATGGAGGCGCTGCCAAAGATCGCTTTTGGTCGACACTGGTCGCTCAGAACCCGTGGCCACGAGCAACACCTTTTAGTCTTCGAATATTGTCTTGAGGGACACTACCCACCACCTAAACAGGGCGTTGGCCTTGCCCGCAAGGTAGGCGTCGATGCCGCACTCAAGCTGCACCAGCAGGGCGTGCTGCAGTCAGACCGCATCTATTTGACCGACGCCGACGCGACATTACCTCGAGACTATTTCTCGACCGCTTGGCCAAGACAGGCAAGCGCCGTGGTCTTCCCCTATCTTCACCGGCTATCCGGATCAAATGAAGCTAAGCGCGCCACGCTGCTCTTTGAATGTCGTCTCCGTCATTATGAATCGGGATTGAGATACGCGGGCTCGCTCTATGCTTATCCAACTTTAGGGTCCCTAATCGGCGTTCGGGCAGGCGCCTATGCTGCGGCGAGAGGCATGCCCAAGCGCGCGGCGGGCGAGGACTTTTACCTGCTCAACAAACTCCGCAAACTGGGAGACGTCGTGCGACTGTCCTGTCGGCCCATCAGGTTAGAAAACCGAGCCTCTGCCCGAGTACCAATGGGCACGGGCCCTTCGTTGATTCAACTCATTGACGCATTCTCTGAAGGTCGAATGCCTCACTTCTATAACCCTAGGAGCTTCGAAAGTTTGAAGCGCCTTCTGGACACGCTCTGGAACCTTGAGACCCCAAGTCAAATCTTGCACATAGACGATGAGGCGATCCAAGACTTCTCAGAAGCCACCGACCTTTTGATCGCCCTCGAGCGCTTGCAGAACACTGCCCGCACGCAATCACGATTGCAGCAGTCGCTGCTTGAGTGGTTCGATGGATTCAGGCAGCTCAAATTCATCCATTTCTTAAGGGACCGTCATCACCCACAGGTCACACTGGAGCAGGCGATTTCAGCGCCCTGGTTCAATGAGACAACCAGAGCAGGGTTCAGTCAGGTTCGCTATCGACAACTCCGAACACTGGCGACTGGATTGGCCGAACCCGCAATGGGGCCTGTGATTTCTCTGCGATAGCCCCCCTAACCCACGCGCTGTTAGGCCTTGCTCATGCTAAAATTCACGCTTTTCATATTGCGCACGGACGAATTCGATAACCATGCACAACGTCTTCATCGATGGTCAAAACGGTACCACGGGTCTACAGATCCACGAGCGTCTGCGACGACGCGACGACATAGAGCTGTTGATCATCGACGAAGCGCAGCGAAAGAACCCGCAAGCCAAAAAAACGCTGATTGAGTCAGCAGATGCCTTGATTCTCTGTCTGCCAGACGAAGCTGCAATTGAGGCGGCTGCGCTTGCAGGCGACTGTGTCGTGATCGATGCCAGCACCGCACATCGAACGCACCCCGATTGGGTTTACGGGCTTCCCGAGCTGCCTGGCGCTCAGCGCGATAAGATTCGAGCATCGAAGCGCATCGCCAACCCTGGCTGTTATCCAACAGGGGTTGTGTTGGCATTACGACCACTGGTTGAGACCGGTGTGATTACTTCCGACGCGGCGCTGTTTGTGAGTGCCCTGTCCGGTTACTCGGGCGGCGGCAAGGGCATGATTGAGGACTTTTCACGTGGTGATCAAGCGGCCTGTCGGCCCTATGCGTTGAGTCTTGACCACAAACATCGACCCGAAATGCA
>CAYZUV010000341.1:0-2625 GCA_964481245.1 uncultured Pseudomonadales bacterium | reverse complement strand
GCGGTTGGCTTTCACGCGCTAAGTGGAACGCTCAAGATGCTTTGTTTGCGGGGGGTGTCAGTCAGCTGAACCTTTTCGTTAGCAAAACCTTTTTGTTAGCTGAACCTTTCTATTAGCTGAACCTTTCTATTAGCTGAAGGCTCTTGTTTCACATCACGTGGTACCGGTAGTTACGGTAAAAAAAGCGGTGGTTACCGCTTTTTTTATTTACACAATTGCTTGCCTTCGCCCACTTTCAAAAAGGCGGGTCCAGCACCCATTCATGGCTGGTTACCTGCTAACGTTTGCCTCGGCAAGACGATGGCGCAGCAACACCCTTTAGCGGTTAAAACGAGCATACATGCGCTGGAGTGAGTCCGACATGCTGGTGGGATGCTCGGCCTGGGCAAAGTCTGTGATCTTGCCCCAATGGCTCGCAATCGTGTCGACCGTGACCGGCGTCTCTTCTGGAAAAAGGTTGAGTCCCTCGGTTCTCTCCCATCGCAGTTTTCGAAAACTACCAGCGGAGGCCTCAAAGAAGCTGCCAGACTCTTCACAGCCCGCGTGGGCGAGGTAAGCCACAAGCGGTGCAACATATTCTGCTTTTCGAATACGCTTATCCTCGTCCGACCAATGCGCGCTATTCATAGTTGTTGCCCCAACGGGCGCGACGCAGTTGCATGTGATATTAGATTTTGCGCCCTCAAGCGTAATGGAACGCGCCAATCCATACATCCCCATTTTCGCGGCAGCATAATTCGCTTGGCCAAAGTTACCGTAGAGCCCAGAAGCGGAGCTGATCAAGACGACGCGTCCTCGACCGGCCGCCTCAAAGTGAGGCCAAGCCGCTCGGGTGAGCTGGAATGCAGCTTTGAGGTGGACGCCCATCACATCGTCCCACTGCTCATCAGTCATCTTTCTTAGGGTTTTGTCACGAACGAATCCCGCATTGTGAACAATGGCGTCGAGTCGACCGCATTGCTCGACGACCTTTTCGATCAATGCATTGGCATTCTCCACTAGGCCAGGAATATGAATGGCTCGTCCACCCTGACGCTCGATAGCAGAGAGGACCCCGCCGTCATCATCTGACGTGCTATTCACTACGACTGTGGCGCCGCTGGATGCTAGACACTCTGAGAATGCTCTGCCGAGACCGCGCGTGCCACCTGTTACTAACACTACTTGGTCATCGAAACGTATGGTCATGTTGTTTTCCTTTCTAACGAGCGAGACCGTCTAACCAGGCGGTCGAAGTCGGGAACCTTTTGATGCCCCTCGTTCGATGACTTAATCCTCTCCGGTCTGAGTTCGGTAGTCACCGAATTTGCCATCTCGCTTGGACAGCGCATCAGTAAGACCCGCCGCTAATTCTTTGAAGTGCGCTCGGGTGGATTCTGTGTGGAATGCTAAAGCTTGGATCTCGGTGCCTGAACGGATGGCTGCGCGGACCCCCATCAACTCCATTTGCCTGTGCACCGCACGCTTATTCATTTGCTGAAGATCAGTCGGGACTTTGGCAATTCGTTCTGCAATTTCAAGGACGTTGTCCTCTAGGGTTTCGATCGGATAGGCACGATTGGCGAATCCTTGCTCAGCCGCCTCAACTCCGCTTATGGCATCGCCAGTGAGCATCATCTCCATGGCATTGCGGAGCCCCAGCAGGTGGGGAAAAAACTGATTATCCGGTGGGCTCATTGATCGAACGACTGGGTAACCAATCTTGGCATCTTCAGCGCAATAAACGAGATCACATGACGTCGCGAGCTCAGTACCGCCAGCCAGGCAGTAGCCATGCACCTGGGCAATTACTGGTTTGGCGAGATCCCAGACTCTGAAAAAACCGTCGACGACATGGCGAGCCCAATTGCCGTCGCCAGGCGAAGTGTGAAAGGGCTGATTGTCTCGATTGTTGGCTTTGAGGTCGTAGCCCGCACAAAACGCTTTGCCCGCCCCACGCAAGATCGTGACGCGCACCTCTGGATCGCGATCGTTCGCCTCCAATGTGCTGTAAATCTCCCGACGAATGACATTATTAAGCGCGTTCCTTGATTCAGGTCGGTTGAGCGTAATTCTTGAGACGAAGGGCCGAGGCGAATCGACGATGATGTGTTGATAATCAGTCATTGTTGAGTCCCCTTCGCTTTTTCTCTGCCTCCAGCCGCACAGTGTCCGCCTCAAGCGGTTTTGCAAGTTGCGTTTCATCGATGGTGCCCAGTGTATGTGCTCGCATTTTGGCGCCATCGTAGGTAATCCACTTCTCTGGCACGACCTCAATCACAATCCGCAATGGAGAATCGAGCATCTCTTCGAAGGCTTTGACTTCATCTGGGGTCGATCGAAGCGCGCCAGCCAGCTCTGGATAAAACCAAATCTTTAAGTCTCTATCCTCGTGGATTTTGGCGCGTCCCTTAACAGTAATTGATTTACCTGCATCAAAAGAGGTTCCCTTTGATGTAATGATCACCGACGTTTTTGGATTTCGGCGCAGCGCTGAGACGCGGTGCCGGTGTGCCGCGGCGGTAATCCAGATGCTGCCACGGCGCCAGATATAGGAATGAATGACGCCCATGGGCCACTCATCTTGTGTGCACCAATTTAAGACGCACTCTTTTTGCTCAAGCAAGATCGCTTCTCGGAGCTCAT
>CAYZUV010000340.1:0-2626 GCA_964481245.1 uncultured Pseudomonadales bacterium | reverse complement strand
TTCGCCCAGACCAAACAAGCCGTGTGCAAGCAGATCGCATTCTATGGTTCGACCCCTGCTTACGCGCCCGTGCTAGGGATCGAAGGCTGGGGTGAATTGCAACCTGAGCTCAATCGGCTGTCAAAGCAAGGTCAGTGGGATGAAATGGGCACGCTGATCACCGATGAGGTGCTGGATAAGTTTGCCGTAGTTGGAGAACCCGACGCCGCGGTAGACAAATTTCTTAGTCGGTTTGGTGACGTTGTTGATCGGACCACGGGCAGTTTTCCAAGCCGAGACTCTGATCACGCACGCGCGATTCTCGCGAAGTTATCTGCATAGAGGATGTCGCCGGTCATGATGGCGTGAGCTGTGAGGTCGGGCGCTGCCCGCAAGTGGGTTCGTTGTGTTAAGAATGGGTTTTGTTAATGCAGGGGCGAGTGCTTAGCGTTCGTACGAGTCATTAAGTTTGAAATTAGACTGACAACAGTTGAAGTACTGAACAGATCACGTGAAGGAGGGTTGATCATGAAACTAGGTTTAATTGGTGGGTATGGCGGCAAAATGATCCAGGTCGATATTGAGCGGATCAAATATGCTGAAGGCCTGGGATACGATTCGATCTGGACTGCTGAGGCCTATGGCGCAGATGCCGTGACCCCTGCGGCCTGGATTTTAGCTCAGACAGATAAAATTAAGGTCGGCACCTCCATTATGCAAATGCCGGCGCGATCCCCTGCCTGCAGCGCGATGACTGCGATGACCCTGAACCAGTTATCAAATGGTCGATTTATCGTCGGTCTCGGGGCGTCCGGACCGCAGGTGGTTGAGGGTTGGCACGGTGTTGCCTATGGGCGACCGGTCACCCGAACCAAAGAATACATTTCCATTATGAAGAAGATTTTCGCTAGGGAGGCGGCGGTCGAGCACGAGGGCTTCCATTACAGCTTGCCCTACAGCGGCGAGGACGGCACGGGTCTTGGCAAACCGCTGAAGAGCATCTTGCAAGCGGACAAAGACATTCCCATTTATACCGCTTCGATCACGCCCAACGGGCTGTCGGGAAGCGCTGAGGTCGCCGATGGGGTCTTCCCCATTTGGATGGATCCATCGAAGCCCGAGGTGCTCCTCCCCCACATTGAGAAAGGCCTGGCCAAATCAGGCCGTACTTTGATGGAATTTGATATTGCACCCTTTATTACCTGCATCATGGGTGACGATATCAACGCGTGCCGTCAACCGATCAAGGGCAACATGGCACTTTACATTGGTGGCATGGGCGCAAGAGACAAGAATTTCTATAACGACTATTGCAAGGCGCTAGGCTTTGAAGATGCAGCCGTCAAGATTCAGGATCTGTATCTCTCCGGGAAAAAAGACGAGGCCATGGCGGCAGTGCCTGATGAGTTGGTTGATGCGTGTCATCTTGTTGGCCCCGCTGAGCACATTCGTGAGCAGCTGACACGTTGGAAGAGCGCAGGCACGAGCGGTGTGGTCGGGTCTATGCTCATCGGTTCTGGTCAAACCGAAGCCCTTAAGATTATTGCCGAGGAGATGCTCTAGTCGCCAAAGCGCTGTGACCAGGAATTGCCTTGAGCTACTCCGTTCATCCGGTTGATGCGATTCAGCAGATTGGGAGCGTCGCCTGGACCCAATTTGCTGAGGCGCCCGCCTGCCCAGTGGATCCCTTTCTCAGTTACGCGTTTTTAGACGCCCTCGAGACCAGTGGTTCCGTGGGCGCCAACACAGGGTGGGTGCCCTACCATCTCCTGGTGAAGGATGACGCTGATGCGGTGTGCGGCGTGATGCCTTTATATTTGAAAGGGCATTCCCAAGGCGAATATATCTTTGATTATAGTTGGGCCGACGCCTTCGAAAGAGCCGGCGGCCGCTATTACCCAAAGCTTCTCAGTGCCGTGCCTTTCACACCTGCGACCGGGCGCCGCCTGCTGACGATGGATGTGGCGGCCGAAACCGCGCTTGCACGTGGCGCCCAACAACTGGCAGACCATCACGATATCAGCTCAGTTCACATTAACTTCCTGGACCAAGCTGCGTGGCGAAGGCGAGGTGAAGAAGGATGGCTCCTACGCACGCATAAGCAGTACCACTGGCAGAATCAAGACTACGACAGCTTTGATGCCTTCTTGTCCGATCTGTCGAGTAAAAAACGCAAGAACATTCGGCGTGAAAGACGAGATGCGGTTCAGGGTGATCTCGTGATTGAGCGACTCACCGGGGACATGATCACCGAAACACACTGGGATCATTTTTTTCGCTTTTATATGGATACTGGTAGTCGAAAGTGGGGGTCGCCCTATTTGACCCGATCGTTTTTCTCGCGAGTGGGTGAGACGATGGCCGACCGAATTTTATTGGTGATGTGCCGTTCTGGTGACCGATACATTGCCGGCGCGATCAACTTTATTGGAAGTGAATGCTTGTTTGGCCGAAATTGGGGCTGTATCGAGCATCGTCCGTTTTTGCATTTCGAAGTCTGCTACTACCAGGCGATAGAGTTCGCGATTGAGCGCGGGCTTGAGCGAGTTGAAGCGGGCGCTCAGGGCGAACACAAGCTTGCACGGGGCTACTTGCCAAGTGAAACCTATAGCGCCCACTATATTGCGCATTCGGGATTCAAAGCGGC
>CAYZUV010000339.1:0-2628 GCA_964481245.1 uncultured Pseudomonadales bacterium | reverse complement strand
TGGTTCAAAGAAACACGACACGGGAACCTCTGGCTGCTTAATGAGCCTGCGCTTGCCCAATCGACGCTGAGGAAAGTGACGGTTCAGGATGGCGACTGCGATGGCAGGATGTGTAGATTTTTTCATCAGTGTCCTTACTTTCGTAGTCTTCAGAGTCATTCCCAGGGTGTTATTAGCAATCATCACCTATTAATCGCGGAGGCTGATCGGACGCCCGATGACCAGAGGGCGGAAGAAACATCCATTCTAGTGATCGATGAAGCCCATTTGATGTTCGATCGAATCGAAGACCACGTTCGTCAACGATTAACGCCTGCACGTTTTTTGGAACTCGCACGAATGTTAAGGGCATCTTTTGAAGCCCTCGATAGAGACGATGCCTTGATCAAACGCCTCTCGACTCAATGCGGGTCTATGGTAGATGTCGCGGGTGAAGTTAGGGCCATGGAGCAGCGTTTAAGACACTTAGCAGTCCGCGATGTTGAGCATCTGCGACTGAACCTTGAACGCATTGAGTATTTTCTTGACGCGATGATGCAAGCACTCAAAAGTCGTGTCGGTCGGAGTCGGTTCTTGGCTCAAGCCTATGATCTTGTTCACGAACTCGATGACCATACGATGATGATGCAAAACCGATTACAGGATTATGAGCGAACGGGGGACATCACAACGTCGGCGAACCATCCAGAAGATGTTCGGGCATCGTTTGCGCGGATCTGCCGACCCTTTGAACACATCCTGATGGTCTCGGGTTCGCTCTCTCTAGCAGGTGACTTCAGTTTTGTTCGACACGCCCTCGGCCTCACGTCCGCTCGCACGGTGTCCATCGGCTCGCCTTTTGACTTCGCGAATCAAACCCGTGCTTTCTGTCCGAGAGCGTCGAGTGACCCGGCTCAGTCCCGCGATTCAAGCGCATTCATTGGTGCAATCTATCCTCTGTTGCGAAAAGTTAAGAGCCTGGTGTTATTTACGACACACCGTTCATTGAAAAGTGCAGAGCAACTGCTTGCGGCTGAAAAGGACGTTGATTTCTTGGTCTACACGGGTGGCGATTCCAATCGTTTCTTGAAGCTCGTCGCGGCGAGAAACCATGTTGTGGTTTTAGCGACCAAGGTCTTTTGGCAGGGGATCGATTTTCGACAAGCTGGGATTCGATGTGTCGCCATAGATCGACTACCATTTGCGCCTCCCTCCGATGAGCTAGGGGGAGGGGAGACGCGAGAGACGCGTTTTGGGGCAGATTTTAGCGACACCTTGTTGCCCCGATGCGGGTTGGAAATGAAGCAGGGCTTTGGCCGCCTGATTCGTCACGAAAGGGATCGAGGGGTGTTTGTTGTCGGTGATGGGCGATTAATGTCGATGAGTTATGGTGAGTCATTGCGCCGATGGCTGCCAAAGACGCAATGGGTAACCTCTGTAGAAGCGCTGATTGAGTTTCTAGAATTATCGGTGAACGAGGAAAATCCCAAGAGGTTGGGTCGCTCTAAACAACCTGAAGGCGATGAAAATGATAGCAGAACGTTCGGGGCGGTCGATGATCTCTGAGCTACCTTTATGAATGTAAGAAGGATGAAAATTTGGCGCTTTTGGCGATAGATTGTGCATTTTCTGTCTTGAGCATAGGGATCCAGCGCGACGACTACACGCGGGTCGTAGAGCTGGGCGAGGTGCGCCAACACTCGAGAGAATTGCTCGGCGAGATTCATAGGTTGTTGGAGGGCGAAGCGGTGGCTCCGCGGGACCTGAAAGCCATCGCTTTCAGTCAGGGGCCCGGCTCGTTCACGGGGCTCAGAATTGCGACGGGTGTGGTTCAAGGCCTCGCTTACGGATTGAATTGCGCGGTTGTGCCGATTCCATCGATGGCAGCAATCGCCTCGCAAGTGTTTTTAGAATGCGATACCCGGGATGTCGTGGTGGCACTGCATGCCCGAGCAGATGAAGTCTACCTTGCACAGTTTGAGCAAATTAATGAGGTGCCGCGGCGTCGGGGTGGCTATCACGTTTCGCAAGTACAGACCCTTACCCCCGATCTTCTTGAAGGGCGTGTACTCGCAGGTTCTGGTGTGTCCACATTTCTAGAGCATGCGCCTGCGCAGATCGCGCATTTCGATCAGCTGGTTGAGATCCAAAAGCCCAACCTGGTTTACTTGTTAAGACTGGCCGCGATATTGCTTGATCGAGGGGAGGGGGTTTCGGCTTTGGAGGCAGCCCCACTATACGTTCGAGAAGAAGTGGCTCAGAAGCCTTCGTCGTGAGTCGTTTTTTTTTAAGTCGAAGCTCAGGCCGTCTGTGTCTAATGTCTCGCGGTTCTGAGCGCTCCCCTTTGTACGTGGACTTCATGACACCCACGCTGATGCAGCGAGTCAAACGCTTAAGCCCTCGTTCGGAATTACTTCTAAAATCGTTAGGTGGGCAACCCGGAGAGACCGTGGTGGATATGACCACAGGCCTAGGCACGGACAGTTTTCTATTAGCCGCCTATGGGTATCGGGTCCTCTCAATTGAGCGGTCACGAACCCTTTATTTGCTATTGTGTGACGGCCTGAATCGAGCCTTGGCGGATCCTTGTGCACCTGAATGGTTACAGAAGACCTTGGCTAGAATCCATTTGATCAATGCCGATGCCCG
>CAYZUV010000338.1:0-2628 GCA_964481245.1 uncultured Pseudomonadales bacterium | reverse complement strand
ACTTAAGAGATTACGAGGCGGCGATTGATGAGCACGTCGCGTTGGTGATGAAAGTGCATACCAGCAACTATGAGATCAAGGGATTTACCAACGAAGTGCCCACCCGAGACTTGGTTGGCTTGGCTCGCGAAAAGAATGTTCCGCTCTATTTCGATTTGGGCAGCGGCAATCTCATCCCGCTCGAGCCTTTGGGGCTGCCTTTCGAGGCTACGGTTAAACACGTGTTGAGTGAAGGCATCGATCTCGTGTCCTTTAGCGGCGACAAGCTCTTAGGTGGGCCCCAAGCAGGCTTCCTGGCTGGCAGACGATCACTCATTGATCAAATTAAACGCAATCCGCTGCATCGCGCTTTTAGACTGGACAAAATGACCCTCGCCGCGCTGCAAGCGACCCTACACCTCTACCTGACTCCAGAGCGGTTAACCGAAACATTACCCACGCTCCGAGACTTATCCAGAAGCGAACAAGACATTCGAGCGGTCTGCGATGAATTGCTCCCCGCGTTACAGAACGGACTAGCGCCAGATTTTCTTTGTGTCAGCGAAGGCCTGCTCAGTCAGATCGGAAGCGGCGCTTTGCCAACGAAGCAAATTCCGAGTTGGGGCGTGAGCATTACTGCTTCGAAAGGCGAAGCCCAACTCGCTTTGTTGGCAGGCGCACTGAGAGCGCTTCCCATTCCGATCATCGGCCGAATCACACAGGGTCGCTTACTCTTGGACTTCCGAATGCTTCACCGGGCGCACCTTGATGACTTTCGAGCCTCCCTCTCCTCTCTCAAGATCCCATGATCGTCGTTACCGCAGGCCACGTTGATCACGGCAAAACCAGTCTCGTGCGCGCAATCACGGGGATTGAAACCGACCGCCTAAAGGAAGAACAAGCCCGAGGGCTCACAATAGATTTAGGGTTCGCCTACGCCGATCTGAACGGACTCAGGGTGGGCTTTGTCGATGTGCCAGGTCATATCAGATTCATTCACAACATGTTGGCCGGCGTTTCTGGCGTTGACCTAGCCTTGCTTATCGTGGCCGCTGATGACGGTCCGATGCCGCAAACTTTGGAACACTTGGCCATTATCGAAGCCCTTCAGATCCCAAAACTGCTTGTGGCACTGACCAAGATCGATCGCGTGGATCCTCAGCGCGTAGATGAGGCGCATGAGGCCGTTTCAACATTATTGCAACAGACGGCTTACCGGGATGCGAACATCGTCCGACTATCCAACAGCTCAGGTGAAGGGGTCAGTGAAATTTCTCGACTGATTTCAGAGAGTGCGATTGATCAGCGATCCAAAGATCGTGCGGAGTACTTTCGTTTGCCTATCGACCGCGTGTTCACCATCAAAGGGGCTGGCACGGTAGCGACTGGAACAGTGCTTTCAGGATCGATTCATGTGGGCGATCAACTGCAGCACTCTGGCACCGGTCGAATGCTCCGAGTCCGTAAGATTCACGCACAGGATCAGGTAACCCAGTTGGCGACTAAAGGGAATCGGTGCGCGCTTAACCTCGTGGCGCTAGACGGCGGTTCGATCGCGCTCACCAGAGGTGACTGGCTGACCGAATCCCAAACTCTCACGGAACTAGATCGTGTTGATCTTGCGTATACCGCATTGCGAGACGAGCCAAAGCCTTTAAAGCATTGGACGCCGGTTCACGTTTTCCATGCATCGACCCATCGGCGAGGCCATTTAGCGGTTTTAGGTCAGGGTGGGATAGCCGCTGGCGATTCTGGTTATGTGCAGCTCTCTCTCGATGAAAAATCCCAGCTCTGTATTGGAGACCGCATTATTTTTAGGGATCAAGGCGCCACACGCACCTTGGGCTGGGGACAAGTGATCAATACCCACACGCGTAAGGAGGGGCGTGCTAAATCCAACCATCTAGCGCTGCTCCAGCGGCTACACCGCGCTGAATCCAAAGACCATTGGCTTAACGAGCGACTCACCAAGGAGGTCTCAGGCCTGCCCCTTGTGCTTTTGAGTGATCAATTAAATTGGCCACTCGCCAATGTCGTTGAAGCTTTGACAGTAAACCAGGCGGTGCGAATCGTCGACAATATGGCCATTGCAGATAGGTTCTGGCGGCATTGGCAGAGCGTGATCGTCGGCAAGTTGGAAGAATGGCATCTAGCAGAACCCACACAGAGAGGGTTTGCTGCGACCCAATTGACCCCGCACTTGCCTAAGGGGTTTGCCTTGCTGAAGCCGCTACTGCTCAGCATGATCAACGAGGGGATGTTAGCCATTGATGGCGCTCAGATTCGGCACCCTCAGCACGAAGCGCAGCTGTCTGATTCGGCACAGTCTTATCTAGCACTCACGATACCCATCCTTGAAAAACATCTCTTACAACCACCGGTGCTGCATGAACTGGCGTCGATGATCAATCGCTCGGTCGTCGACTTGGAACGAGCACTTAAGGAGTGTGCGGCGCAGGGGTATCTAGCCCATCCGACTGACAATCGGTTTATGTTGCCAGCCGCCCTAAGTGAGTTCGAATCACTGATCAAATCCGTCGCTCATGCCGAGGGCTTTACCGTACAGATGTTTAGAGATGCTTCCGGCATCGGCCGAAATTTGGCGATTGAGATGCTTGAATATTTTGATCGCAAAGGTTTGACACGAAG
>CAYZUV010000337.1:0-2633 GCA_964481245.1 uncultured Pseudomonadales bacterium | reverse complement strand
TCGCTGACCTTTTGACGTGCGCTTCGAATGTTGGTTTGCTTCTTGGCTGACGGATGATCGAGATCCAGAGCCAGTCCTGAATGAAGCATAAAGTCATATTTTAGGGTTGACGTCACCTCGCCTGAGAGAGAGGCACCGGCTTCCCACCAGGTCGTGGGGATCACATTCTTTTCAATTGAATTACGTTCGACGCCATAGAAGGTATCTGGCTCGTGGGTCTCGTTGAGGAAGCCAACGGGGACCAGCATCATCCCCGCTCGAATCCTGTGGGACGGTGAGAAGTCCCATTGAACGAATGCCTGCTCGAGCTCAATCTCTCCAGGTGCGCCCTCTCCAGCAAGTGCGTGCTCAAGCTCGAGTTCGCTGTAAAAACTCAGATTCTCGGTGAAGGCGTGTCCGAAGTAGAGGACAAATCGGTGATAGTCGATCTCGTTGCCGGAGTCGAGGTTATTGTAATGAAGTTCGCCATAGCCACCGATAGACACCGCAGGAGCGGCTTGCGCAAGCGGCGATGTCTCCAGGTAATCCAGAGTGGCCTCGAGCTGCATTGATTGCGCTTCGTTTTCGGTCTTCACCTCGGCGACTTCAGCGGCTCGCTCGCTTAATTCAAGTTGTTGCGTTTCGACTTGGGCCTTAAGCGCATTGATTTCAGCTTGCTGGGCCTGAACAAGGGCCCAAAGTTCTTCGAGTGTGGGTGTGTTCGCGCGGCTTGGCTGGGCGGACAAACTTGCCATGAAAAGAACAGTGATTGAGATGAAGAGGTGGCGTTTCGCCATAGTGATACGGATCGTTTTTTGACGGAGGCGCAGTTTAAAAAATCACAAATCTAAATGCAAATCATTCTCATTAACATGTGGTAGCGATGGAAATGCTTCTCGAGATCAATGCGGTAGCTGAACAAACGCTGTAGATGAATAAAAGCGCCGGACCAATCGCGGAATCCGAGGGGTAGCGTCGGAACTTTTATTCTTGTTAGTTGTTGTTTGTTGCGATTAAGGCACTAAGGTGACGTCTAACGCTGTGATCTGTCTCTCAAGCCCACTCGCTGAGTCGGTAAAGAATCGCAGCAGAACCCACAGCAAAACAATAATAGGCAAAGTACTTGAGTTTGGCGTTTCGAACGAGAGTCACCATCCATTGGCACGCAATCAGTCCGCTGATGAAGGCCGCAAGAAAGCCAGCGATCAATACCCCCCATTGATCTTGTGACAAATGCAGCGCGCCATCTAGAAGATCTTTTGCGATCTTGCCGAGGATTAATGGCACCACCATGAGAAAGGAAAACTCTGCAGCATCCTGCCGCCTAATCCCAAGCATCACTGAACACGAAATGGTCGCGCCTGAGCGCGAGATGCCCGGGAGGATCGCGATTGCCTGAGCGACGCCGATGATGAGCGAATCAACGGTAGTCACCGTCCGATGGGCGCTCACTTGCCGATCAGCCGCGATTAGCAAGCCGCCGGTTAACAAAAGCATGATTCCCACCAGGAGAATTTGGCGATCAAAGAGTTGCTCAAGTTCACTCGAGAAAAACACGCCGACCAGGGCGGCAGGGATCATACTGAGTAGGATTTTTCCAGAGAATAACCAAGGGGTAGAGTCCTCGGTCTGCATGAGACCCGAGAGGATGTGCCATACCTGCCTTCGAAAGACCACGAGGGTGCTAAGCGCGGTCGCGAAGTGAACCACGACGGTAAACATCATGCTCTCTTTCGGTAGGCTGGTATCACCCAGAATCACTTTGCCCAGTTCAAGGTGCCCGCTGCTGCTGACGGGCAAAAACTCGGTAAGACCTTGAACAATGCCCAGCAAAATCGCTTCTATATAACCCAAACCTTTTGTTCCTCTTCTGGTAAATCGAACGGTTCTAACCACAGGGCTTTGACTTCTAAAGCTTGGCCCCAGCCAGATGCCCTATGGTTGTCGCTTTGGGAACCCGGGAAACGCGCGGAGATTATAGGCGGTTTGGCGAAGCCACGCGGTGGGTTTAAAAACGGTCAATTTCGTTGCAAGCTCGGGGGTCTGAATAAAGTAACTATTAGTCCGAACCGCGAATCACGATAAAACGAGGCCCATATGAGTCAAGCACAAGCCGAATCAACCCCCTTTTGGTTAAGAGACAACTTTGCACCCGTCTTCGAGGAGACCACGACTGAGCAACTGAAGGTACGAGGGAATATCCCGGAGGCGTTGAAGGGTCGACTCTTGCGTAACGGCGCGAACCCCCAATCGGGTGAATCGCTGCACTGGTTTTTGGGTAACGGAATGCTCCATGGCGTGGAAATTGCCGAAGGCAAAGCCAACTGGTACCGCAATCGCTATGTGAAAACGCCGCTTTACCTGAACCCAGATGCCGACATCATGTCAGGTTTAGGTGACATGACCATGTCTGCTGCCAACACCCACGTGGTGAAACATGCAGGCAAAATTCTAGCCCTCGAAGAGGGACATTGGCCGTTTGAACTTTCGAAGGAGCTGGAAACCATCGGCCCGCACAATTACGACGGCAAACTCAAGGGACCGATGACGGCGCATCCGAAAATATGCGCGGAAACAGGCGAGATGTTGGCTTTCGGGTATGGCATGGCGCCTCCCTTCCTGACCTATTACCGGGTATCAAGCGCAGGAGAGCT
>CAYZUV010000336.1:0-2647 GCA_964481245.1 uncultured Pseudomonadales bacterium | reverse complement strand
TCGCCTTCATCAAGCCAAAGATTTTTTAACCCAGGAACGTGCTTCGATCCGAACAATGTGAGGCAAGCCCACCCGGCTCTGGGCGGGCGCCGCGCTGACCTTAGAGCTCAAGGCTTGACGGTTACCCTGCGGTCAAAAATGGGGTCCACCTGCTGAATGGTTGCTTGATGCGCCGCGACCGCGGCTTCAATCCTTGCGACCATCTCGGGTAACTGAGCGGAAAGATCCAAACGCTCCGAAATATCCTGATGCAAGTCATAAAGCGCCGGGAGCGCGAGCCTCGTCTTGAAATCACCATCGGCATAAAACTGGAGTTTGTAATGCCCGTATCGATAAGCGGTGAGATTCCCTCGATGGTAATACGGCATTTCAGTTCGTGGGCCTTTGGCCCTCGCTCGCAACGCTTCCGACAAATCAACCCCGTCGGTTCCCTCGGGCAACTCCACCCCAGCCAGCGTGAGCGCTGTCGCGTAAACATCAAGCGTGGTGCCAATATCGCTGACCACCCCGGGGGCTATGTGTTCTGGCCACCAGAAAATACCGGGCACCCGAACGCCACCCTCCCAGGTGGTCCCTTTGGACCCGCGAAACATGCCAGCGCTACCCGCGTTCAGGGTCGATACGGCCTGCCAGGGCCCATTATCACTTGAGAAAAAGACCAGCGTATTTTCAGCAAGCCCCAGGGACTCCAGCGTCTGACGAATCTCACCGACACTCCAATCAATTTCACTCACCACATCGCCATAGGGTCCACGCAAACTCACGCCCTCAAATGCCTTGCCTCTGAACAACGGCAAATGCGGCATGGCGTATGGCAGGTAAACCAAAAAGGGTTGATCCTGATGCTCGCGCATAAACGCTTGCGCGGCCTTTGTTAATCGCTCGGTTAAGGTCGCCTGAATCATCGGGCGCTCGACCAACTCATCAATGACAGCGTTCTCAGCCACCGTGCTTCGGTAGAGCGGGACATTCCAGTATTCCTGCTTGGGATCTTTGAAGGTTTCAATCAGCGCTTGAAAGCCCCCAGCAAACTTGGACACGTTGTTAGTGGCCACGGCCTGCATGACTTGATCGATGGGAGGGGCGCCGACCCGGTCCATATCATTGGAATAAGGGATGCCGAACCAAGTATCAAATCCATGCCGAGTAGGAAAGTTTTCTGGATAATCGCCCAAGTGCCATTTACCAAAGATTCCAGTTGCATAGCCCGCCTTTTTCAACGCTTCGGGCAGGGTTTCGAGCGCCTCCGGAATACCGTTTGGGTCGTTGGGGTGGAACACGTTGATCTTGCGACCATAAAGGCCGGTTTTTACCGAGTATTGTCCCGTCAATAACGCACCTCGGCTCGGCGAACAGACGGGCGAAGCCACATAGAAGTCCGTCCAGCGCTGACCCTCTGCCGCCATTTGATCTAGATTGGGTGTTCGAATGTAGGGATTGCCGTAAGCGCCGAGATCGCCATAGCCAAGATCATCAGCGAATAGAACGACGATATTGGGCGGCCTCGTTTCGCTGCCCTGAATCGGGCCAGCAAGAAGCAAAAGCATGATCGAGAATCCGACTCGAAAACGTTTGATCATGATCTTCAATCCATGCAGTACAGATATCGTCATATAAATGATGACCTCACAAGATGCGTTTTAACTCAACAAGTTCGGGGCAATGATCAATAATTGAATCGATACTTGGCGCCATGAACGAAAACTTTATACCTATGCCATGGCCTACCGAGGTCTCCAGATTCAAACTCTGTATCTTGCAGTCTTGCCATTCCTACTCTAGTTTCAGAAGTCCCCACTAGGGAACTCTATGATTAAAGTGCTAATGAACTCGCTTCAGAAATTTGGCGCTCTGACGCTCTCCATTATTCTGCCACTTTTTGGCCCAGGTGCTCTCGCGCTCGAATCACGCCCTAATATCATCTTGATTGTGGCCGAGGATATGAGTTCACGAATAGGCGCATTCGGCGATTCAGTTGCCCGGACGCCGAGCATCGATGCCTTGGCTGAAGCAGGCATTCGTTACACCAATACCTTTACCGCGGCCGGCGTCTGTGCGCCCAATCGCTCAGCGCTCATCACGGGGGTGTACCCACAATCCATGGGCACCCAACAAATGCGCACTTCACAAATGGGCTATGAGGCGGTTCCGCCTGCAGATATAAAAGCTTTCCCCGAACTCTTACGGCGCGCCGGTTACGCAACGGCCAACACCACGAAGACCGATTACCAATTTGGTAACCCCTTTACCATCTGGGACACGAACGTCGACACGGGCTTTTCGAACCCGGAGGACCTTGCCCTCTGGCGACACTTGCCCAGGGACAAACCTTTTTTTGCGATGTTCAATCTGATGAACACACACGAGAGTCGCTTGGTTGACGAAACCACGCAAGCTACCCAGCGCATGCCCTGGGTAAAGCCACTATTGCAGTCTGTGCTCAATTTCCGAGCAGAAAACATTCCAGCCATCACAGACCCTCTTGATGTCACCGTGCCGCCCTACTACCCGGACACCCCCGCTGTCCGAAACAGCATGGCGCAGATGTACAACAACATTCATTACATCGATCAACAGACCGCAGAGATTCTGAATAACCTTGAGGCGGATGGCCTCGGCGACAACACCATCGTCATCTGGACCACTG
>CAYZUV010000335.1:0-2653 GCA_964481245.1 uncultured Pseudomonadales bacterium | reverse complement strand
GCACTGACATGAAGCCCTACCATTTCCGCAACTTCTGGGACTAGCCCTCCTGCTAAAATGAATTGCGCACCCAATTGCTCATGATCCGCCGCGCCCAAAGAAGCCATGATCTTCGCCTCAGGATCACACCAGTGACCAATATCATGCAGTAATGCCGCAAGAACCTCCGTATCTGCGGCCTGCGCTTTTCTGGCAAATTCCGCCGCCTGCAACGCATGCTCGAGCTGACTCACTGGCTCGCCAATATAGTCCAGTTGGGCAGCACCTGAGAGCAGATCAATCCAAGCGTTTGTATCCATGCGCGCAGTCTAATTGAGGTTAGGAATTTTGAAAGTAGATCCAATCAATGCGTTGAGTTTTACAGCCGGTCACATTTGGCAGAAACTTGAATCCATCTGGAACAAGTCAGAAGAGACCTACGCAAGTGGGCACGACTTGCTTTCAGACTCCCTTGTACCGGAGACATTCGCTCATCCCGCCCAAAAGTATTCAGCCTCTAACTATTGACTCAAATCCCACAGAAATGACAATTTCGGGTTGCCCTAGACACCATTTCCGCCTCACGCTGAATAGGCATTGCTGATTGAGCATGCTCAGATAAGCGAAACCATTGAAGCTATTATGAACAAAGCGACCCTCAACATCACAGACCATGACGCCGTTCGATTGATCCTCCTCGATCGACCGGACGCACTGAACGCGCTCAATGCGCAAATGACTGAAGATCTCACTGATGCCTTTCGCGAGGCCGATGCCGATGAAAGCATCAAAGTGGTGCTATTCAGTGGGACCGGCAAGGCCTTTTGGGCTGGCGCTGACTTGAAAGAAATGGGCACTCGAACAGCCCGGCCCAAACACACCTTCGCTGATCTCATGCACACGCTGATTGATTTCTCCAAACCTCTGCTCATCGCAGTCAATGGGGTGGGCGTTGGTATCGGAGCCACCATCTGTGGCCTAGCCGATGCCGTTTACATGAGTGAGGCTGCGCGTCTTCGGTGTCCCTTTTCAAGTCTTGGACTCACGGCTGAAGCGTGCAGCACCGTGACCTTTTCTGCGCTGATGGGTCATCAGCGTGCAAGCTGGTTCTTGCTCTCATCCGAGTGGATGACTGCACAGGAATGTGTCGATGCGGGTCTCGCTCTTGAGGTGATGCCAGCTGATGACTTGATGCCTGCGGTCATGAGCAAAGCACAGCACTTGGCGTCGCTCCCGCTCGCGTCGCTTAAGACCACCAAGCGATTGATGCGCGATCCGATTCGAACCCAGTTAATTGAGGCGATGACTCGGGAAAATGCAGGGCTTGCTTCGCTGGTCGGAGGCCCGGCCAATCAAGAGGCCTTAGCCGCCTTCAAAGCGCGGCGACTGCCGGATTTTGCTGGGCTTTAAACTTCAAGGCACGCTCAGTTAAAGGCCACCCCCAACCGATTCGCCTTTCGTGCTAGGCGCGCCTTAAACCGCTTATGCCGGTCTTCAGTGAGTGGGTAGCGCCACATCACGGCGAGTGACGCGCAATGAATAGCCGCAGGGATCATGGTGTAGAGCATCGTCAGCCAAAAAAGTGACGCTTCAGAGTTCCCCTCTGGCGTGCCTGCCAGATCAATATCGGCCGTTGGATCAAATCCAACAAAGGCAAAAGCAGCGAGCGCCACCGCACCCCCAATGGCGTAAGAACCCTTCCTCAAAAAACCCCAGATCGCGAAATAAAGGCCCGCGCGATGCTCACCCGTTCGAGCGAAATCGATATCCACTGTATCTGCCGCCATCGATGCGGCGAGCGCGGGCATTGCCGCAACCGAAAACCCCTTAAGCACCATAATGAACAAGAAGAGGCCAAAGTTTCCCACAGGCACGAACGGCAGCGCGCAGGCCCAGATCGAATACCAAACCACACACGCCATAAATGCTTTGTGCTTTCCAATGCGTCGGCATACCGCCATCCAAGGAGAAACCCCAATCACCGAGGCCGAGTAATAGGCGAGGAGGTAAATGGGGTATAACTCGCCCGCCTTCACCACATGCTTCACAAAGAAGTATGAACCCGCTGCCACGAGCGCGATCCCGAAGGTAGTCACCACATAAGTGAACACAATCCTAAGGTAAGGCCCGTTGCGCCGAACCACCCACAGCCCTTTGATAATCGAGTATCGCTCGCCCTCGACTTCTTCTTTTTTGGGTTCCGGCGCGAAGGTTAACGCCAACGCCACCGTGATGGGTATCGCGATCATCACGAAGGTGTTGAGCCAGCTTAGAATCACGTCAATGTTTCCGGCACGCATGGCCATGATCTGCTGGAACTCAGCACTAAACTGCCCAATCATTTGGTTCAGATCGCCTGACGCGGTCTCGAAGTAGATAAACAGTGCTGCGATGAGAGGTAACAAGTTAAACGACACATTGCCAGCAAAGTGGAACTGCTCCCGACGGCCGCTAATGTGGGTTCGCTGATCATAGTCGTTCGACATCTCAGCACCCCAAGCATAGTAAGGCAGCGAGATAATTGTGTAGGCCAGATACAGCGCGATGATCCAGCTTGCGAAATACCAAACGGTGGGCTCAGCCGGAGGTAAGAAAAGCTTGTAAAGCGACAGCATCAGTAGCGGTGTGCCGATCAAGATCCAGGGCTTACGGCGACCCCAAGGGGTTTTGGTTC
>CAYZUV010000334.1:0-2657 GCA_964481245.1 uncultured Pseudomonadales bacterium | reverse complement strand
ATCTGATTTACCCGGGAGATCAGATCAGTTTAAGCATGGTGGATGGGCGCCCGAGACTTAGGATTGATCGCGCCTCTAGTCTAACCCGTGCGGCTGCGGTCAAACTGTCGCCCGAAATTCGTCGATCGCCCTTATCAGGCGCAATCCCGCTCATTCAGACCGAAGATATTGCCGCTTGGGTGAAACAAGCGAGGATCGTGGACCCTTCGACCTTTGATCAGGCCCCTTACATTGTCGCGGGTGAGGAAGATCGAATGCTGCTCGCCACCGGGTCTCGAGTGTTTGTCAGCGGGCTTGCCAATGATCGCCACCGAGTCCAAGGCATTTATCGGCTAGGACAAACGTATCGTGATCCGACATCGGGTCGTATTATTGGGGTCGAAGCCGTTGAGGTGGGCGTTGCACACGTTGAGGGATCTGCGCCGCCCTATGATCTCGCGACCATCGTGTCCATGCATCAAGAGGTGCGCCCCGGGGACCACCTTCTGCCATCAGAGGCGATGGCTTTGGCCCCATCGATTTCGCCGAGCCCACCTGAAGCGCCCGTGAACGGTGAGCTCATCGCGTTGGGGCGTGATCAAACCAGGGTTGGGCGATTCGCCGCGGCAGTGATTAACCGAGGGAGCACCCATGGGCTAGCTCAGGGGCACGTGCTTGCTGTTTCAGGGCCAGGGCGCAAGATGCGCGATCCCAAGACGGGTGAAAAAATCGTTCTGCCTGGTAGCGCAAAAGGCCATGTAATGGTGTACCGCAGCTACCCCATGATGGCGTATGTGTTGGTTTTGGAGGCCTCAGATCCTTTGCTGATTGGCGATCGCATTCAAAACCCCTGACCACACGGGTTGGGTTCTCACAGAATAAGGCGTTTATCGCTTGTAGTGATCCAATCAGCGCCAGCCTATAGTCAGTCGCCTCAATGACGCGAAGGTTGGTTGTGTGCGGATCTCCCTTTTTGACTCAATCGAAAATTTGATGGGCGCTTTGCTGGCGAAGGCGCAGCCTTCTGCGTGGATGACTTGTGTGGGGTTGCTGAGCAGGAATATCTGTCACCGATGAGAGAACTTCCTGCTTCCGACACGCTGGATCTAGCCGGGCTTCAACATATTGAGCGGCAATCTCCACTCTACCCCGCGGGTCTTGAAAGCCTAGCCGATCCGCCTTTGAGGTTGTCTGGGCTGGGCGACCTTCGCGTGTTGAATCGCCCATCGATTGCGGTGGTCGGAAGTCGAAACGCGTCACATTATGGTCTCTCAGTGGCAGAGAAACTGGCCTTCGATTTGGCCGCAGCGGGTTTTGTTGTGGTAAGTGGATTTGCGAGAGGTATTGACAGTGCGGCTCACAAAGGGGCCCTTCGGGCGGGGGGTAAAACGGTAGCCGTCTTGGGCTGTGGGCTGGCGGTCAACTACCCCAAATCGAACCGTGGCTTGCGCGACGTCATTGCTGCTAAGGGTGCGTTGATCAGCGAGTTCGAGCCTCACGAGCGGCCTTATCCGGCCAATTTTCCACGGCGAAATCGGATCATTGCGGGGTTAAGTGTGGGTCTAGTCGTCGTCGAAGCCAAGGCGCGCAGTGGCTCACTTATTTCAGCACGACAGGCGCTCGACGCGGGACGCGAGGTATTTGCGGTGCCGGGGCCTGTCTCGGCCGGCGCCTTCGAGGGGTGTCATGCGTTATTAAAAGAAGGTGCCGTCCTGGTTGAGCATGCAGGGGATGTTGTGTCCAGTCTGCCCGAATGGGTAACGGCGGCTGCCTCCCCCATGACTGACGAGCGCGCGCTGATGTCGGCAACGGCCCCAGATGAAAAAAACCAAACTGAGCGCAGCCTATCGAAGGATGAGCATCACGTTCTTGAATGGCTTGGAGAAGAACCGCTCTCTCTTGAGGCCATCGCCCACGGCCTATCGATCTTGCCAAGCGTCTTGATCCCGATCCTGACCCAACTCGAGCTTAAAGCGCGTGTGGTTCGCCTGGGCGCGAGCTATATGGCCAAACGAAGCGTTGGTCCTTAAGGATCCGCCTTGTTGCAATGGTGACGTCAGTCTCTCCTAGATCGAGTTGGTACCTTGCGCACCGCGCCGCGCCTTAACGAGCCGCCCAGACTCATCCGCGGACCCTGAAAACCTACGTCGTAAATCGGTCAAGGCTGCGCATGCTGCGGGACCGCATGAGGCTTGGGTAAGTCGTTGAAGATCAAAGCCACCGATGATGCATTCGCGTGTGCGCCACTCTGTCGCAAAGCGCATTGGTCTTGTGGGGGTTGGTTCAAACGTTCCCGTATAATGCCCGCTTGACCAGGTGGAGTAATCAAGTGACACAGATGTTTGTAGCGATTCTCATGGGCTCAGAATCTGATATGCCAGTGAT
This sequence comes from uncultured Pseudomonadales bacterium, assembly GCA_964481245.1. Taxonomy (GTDB): domain Bacteria; phylum Pseudomonadota; class Gammaproteobacteria; order Pseudomonadales; family Azotimanducaceae; genus UBA9926. Next base: position 293 of record CAYZUV010000334.1, on the reverse strand, counting down.
GGACAGTGCCAGAAGTGTATTGAGTCAATTTAATATCAAGACTGAAGTTCGGGTGACTTCAGCACACAGAACACCAGAAGCAACGAAGGCTTATGTCAACGATGCGGAAGCGAGAGGTTGCGGGGTGTTTATCGCTGGTGCGGGCATGGCGGCGCATTTGGCTGGCGCGGTGGCGGCCCAAACGACCCGCCCCGTCATTGGCGTTCCAATTGATGCAGGACCCTTGCAAGGAATGGATGCGTTACTGTCCACGGCCCAGATGCCGGGGGGTATTCCTGTGGCTACCGTCGCCA
>CAYZUV010000333.1:0-2660 GCA_964481245.1 uncultured Pseudomonadales bacterium | reverse complement strand
AAAATTCGTCACATCGCCTCCATGGCGTCTGGGCACATGGTTGAGACCTTGGGGCTCGCTCGGCAAGCCTGCCCGTCGAACTTGGTGCGCGGCTTCTTGCAGATTCCGCCGCGCCGCCCGCCAGGGAAATTGTTCGCTTACAACCAACCGCCCGTGATCGCGCTTGCCTCGATCCTTCAACGTCTCGCCGGCTGCACCTTAATCGAATATCTCAGGCCGCGACTCATTGAGCCGCTCGGCATGAGCGATTTGAAGTGGGTTGATGTGGAGCCAGGGCTCAACATGGGTTACAGCGGTCTCTTCGCGCGGCTTGATGATGTGGCCAAGCTGGGCCAGCTGTATTTGAATCAAGGTCGCTGGCAAGGTCGCCCCTTGTTGCCAGAGTCCTACGCCGTGGCCGCAGGCTCGCTACAGACCCCGAACCCGATGAATATCGAGGCCGATTGGCGGCAAGGTTATGGCTTTCAGATGTGGCAGTCGCGACATGGGTTCAGAGGTGATGGTGCAATGGGCCAGTACATGGTGGTCTTGCCTCAGCAAGAGGCGGTGGTGGCCATGTTCACGCTCACGGAAAACATGCAGCGCGTGCTCGACTTGATGTGGACGCATTTGCTACCAGCGTTTGATGAGAAGGCGGGTCTAGGGGGCGCCGCTTCGGACCAAATGCTCGTCGATAGGCTCAGCCAGCTAAGACAACGCACAGCGGCCGTGCGTTTGGGGTTGAAAGACCCATCGCCTTTTGGTGAAACGCTGCGCTTTGAGCCAAAAGTTCATGAGATAGCCGATGGGGCCGCTCAGAACCCGCACAAAACGATTAAAAGTATCACGCTGGAGGGACAGCTGATGGTCCTCGATGAGGGAGATCATCGACTGTTGGTGCCGATCAGTGCTGATTGGCAGGTCACGGATCACATCGCTGCTAGCGCGGGCGCTGATGATCACGGTTGTATCCATGTCGATTTGATCCTGCGGGAGACTCCGCATCGACTCACATTGAAACTGGATCCTTCCACGCGAACTTTCACCAGTCACTGGCCGCTCTTGCCACTCTTCGGCGCAGGCATCGGTAAATATTTATCGCTGATGAAAGCGCCTGTCGCTTAACGTTCGTAACGCTTTAAATAGTCGTCATCACCAGAAACCAAGCGACGCTGGGCACCTCGGGCATCAGGAACCAGTTGGGGTGAAGCATTGAGCACCATGACTGGGCGCGTTGATAAATCATATGCGGGCCAATAGGGTACGAGGGCATTGTTTGGATCGCCGGTCCGGGCAAACGCGAGCCACGTTTCGGACATGACGTCAGCAACCAATTGCTGAGTCTCGCCTTGACCCACCATGCTCGGAGCGAGTGCGACGTTATCGAACACAAAAGCGATTTCGACTGCGTGGGGCGATCGCCAGATGCCGCCATCAACCGGTGTGTCCCAATCAAATAGATAGAGATAGGTGGGTGCTGCATTCGACGCGACTCTGATTTCAGACTTTAAGACGTGGCCTTCAAGCCAACGGGCGTCGGTGGTTGCTTCCAGGTAAAGATCAGTCGCGGATAAGTCGGGTGCAATGTCTCGGTAACCTTTGATCACGGTCTCTGCATTGTGCGAGGGCAGCGCCGCGCTGATGGCTTCGGGCAGGGTCTCCCAAGTGAGTTCAAGTAGATCGGGACGAGACGGTACGATCCACAACGAATTTTCTGTTCGGTTGGTGCCTAACATAAGCGGGACACGACGGCCGCTGGGTGCTGCGTCAGGAAAAAACGGATGCCGGGTCAACACCTCGCCATCTATTGTGGGGGCTCGTCCTGCAAGGGTGCCTTGACTGGCTTCAAGAATAGCGTCCGTGGGCAGCGTTAGGATCTCTTGAATGGATTCGGCATCTAAGCCGAGACGGGTGACCACCTCACTTGCGGCTTCTTTAGCCGTGTCTGCTGGCGGGAACTTTGTGAGCACACCCGATTGCATGACTGCTTTGTGAAAAAGACCCTCGGCCTTTGCGGTTGCGAGTAAGGTAGACACTTTCGCGCCCCCTCCTGACTCACCAAAGATCATCACGTTGTCTGGATTGCCGCCAAATTCGGCAATATTTGCTTGAATCCACTCAAGCGCGAGCACCATATCGAGGACGCCGGCGACGCTCGACGCGGCGAACTGTTCGCCGAAATCAGCAAGCGCCATATACCCGAAGACGTTGAGCCGATGATTGACGGTGACGACCACCACATCACCGCGTTGGGCGAGGCGGGTGCCATCGTAGGCCCTTGAGGAACCGCTACCGGTCGAGAATCCCCCGCCATGAAACCAGACAAGCACGGGCCGATTCGAGCCCTCGGGCATGTGAGTGGCTGACGGCGTCCAAACATTGAGAAAGAGGCAGTCCTCACTCATACCGGGCTCAGGATCAGCGCGAAAGGATTCGAAGAGGCCTGTTGAACCCGCTCGAACGGCTTGCGGGCAGCTATCACCAAATTCACTCGCATCGGCAATGTCTGCCCAAGGCGTGGGGGGTTGGGGTGCTTGAAATCGAGTCGCTCGCGTGTTCGCGGCGTAGCGGATCCCACGAAACACATCAATCTCATCCATGCGCAGGCCTTGAACTTTACCGAAGGCAGTCTGAACCAGCGGGTGGTTTGAGACCGGGTGTGCGTCCTGCGGATCACTGCA
>CAYZUV010000332.1:0-2670 GCA_964481245.1 uncultured Pseudomonadales bacterium | reverse complement strand
TTCGAGTTCTGTGGGAGGAAATCCTTGCGCGGTTTGAGAAGATCGAAGTCCTAGAAGAGCCGAGCCGCACCTTGTCCTCCTTTGTGAAGGGTTATACCTACATGCCGGTGCGCGTGAAAAGAAAAGCCTAGGAATTGTAGTGTAGACCCCCTGGTCGACGTTAGGGGATCACTGAATCTTCATCGCCCTCCGTACTTAGGCGATCCGCTTCCTAGTCCTGCCAGGGATGAGGGTCACGCCGGGCGTCGCTCGAGCGCCCGCGGGAATGTCGAGCCGAGGTCTGGCTCCGCTGTGATCTTGAGTTCGGCTTGCGCGCGACTCGGCGAAGCCGTCGCAATTGGTTGAACGATAACGAGGCTAGGAGGAAGCCTCGCTTAACAGCTTTCTGGCAAATGTTGCGCAGTCTTCCGCCGGGCTCCAAAACCAGCCTTTGGGATCCCATGCCCGGCCGCATGCCATATACACGCATTGACCGTACGCTGCTTTTGCTTGTTCAACGTCGCCCAGCTCGTGCAATGACCGAGCTTTGGCCCAAAGCGCCATCGAAACATCGTTCATGAGGTAATTCTCTTGAATTTTTGCCTTGGTTTTCTTCGACACGCGGCCCGTTCTTGGGCATTTAACGCCGTCGTCGAACATGCTTTTTTGTGCCTGGCCTGCTTCAGGTGCCCAGATATCAAAACACGCATCGACGGTCTGAACAGCGCCTCGGTAGTCTTGAGTAGCGTATTGAGTGACAGCCTCTGTTGCCCAATAGGCGGAATCACCCAGCGTCGGTGATTGTGACACGCAAGGAGAAGGTGAGCCCTGATTTTCATCGGCGCTCGTAAACATGGCTGAGCAGCAGACGAGAATAAGGCAGCATTGAATGAGGGGGTGTTTGGATCGCATCAGAGGCCTCCTTGATTGGCGTTTGTAGCCAGTTGTTGAATGCCGTGCAAGCTCGGTCACCTTTGGGCCGGGGTTAGGTTCCCTTCGTCTCGCTTTATCTCCGACTGACTTATGGGTCGAGCGCGAGCGATCCTTGCGCAGTTGCAGTAATGGCTGCTTTAGACGAAACGTGACTCTTTCTTTTTGTCTGACCAAATCGCCGCGCGCTGCGACTGCCGTGTTTTGCCACGATGGTCTTCGCTTGTTCTCGGTGTTGATCAGAGCGTCTAAGGGCGTAAATTTTGCTGGACGCTGACCGTCGTGCCTCGGATTCCGAAACGATAGGCGCTGGGTAGCCGCGTACCGAATTCGGATGCTTCCAGGGCTCGTGAATATGATCGGCGTGAGCGAGTTCCGGGACCCACTGTCTGATGAACAGCCCTTCGGGGTCATGATCGAGACCTTGCTTGATCGGATTGTAGATCCGAACAGCATTCATGCCTGTGGTTCCAGATTGCATCTGAACTTGGCTGTAGTGAATCCCAGGCTCGTAATCTGCGAAAAGGCTCGCGAGGTAGGGTGCTGTGACTCGCCAATCAAGCCATAAGTGGTAACTTGCAAAGCTCACCAGCATGGCGCGCATTCGAAAGTTGAGCCATCCCGTGGCTTTGAGGTAGCGCATACAGGCATCCACCATGGGGTAACCGGTGCAACCTTCTTGCCAGGCCTGCAGCCTGTCTGCGTTCGAATCAGATCGCACTGACTCATAAGCAGGATGCATCGTGTTGAACTCGATCTGAGGTTCGTCTTCGAGTTTTTGGATGAAGTGGCAATGCCACCTTAACCTCGAGCCGAATGCTTGAAGGGCTTTGGGCCACGTAGACGGGAAGGCGGTGCGATCAGCTTTGACCGCTTGCGCTTGGGTTTGGCTTTGCTGGTACACCTCTCGGATCGATATTAATCCGAGTGACAAAGGCACTGATAACCTTGAGCAAGCGGCTTCCGCGCTGAGTGGGGACGACATTTCGGTGTGGTAGCGTTCACCGCGCGCCTGGAGAAAGGAACTGAGCGCGGTCATGGCAGTAGCGCGCGTCGCAATGAGCCTAGGCCCTTTCGCACCTTTGAGGTCAGGTGTAGCAACTGAGAGCGAATCCACTGCTCTTGATTCGACGCCTGAAAGCGCTGAAGGAGGTGGAATGAGCGTCTCATGCATGGTTTGGTGCCAGCGTTTTGACCATCCGTCTCGATTGCCAAGCCGCCGAATCACGCCGTTTGATGGGTATTGCACCCAAGGGATACCTGATGCTTTGAGGAACCGAGCGACCTTTCGATCTCGATCGTAGGTCCACGCGTTTCCAGTTTCTTCGTGAGACACCACTTGAGCGACGGGGTAGGCCTTCAAGAGCGATTTAAATACATCGATGGCCTTCCCTGATTGAACGAGAAGCGGCGCACCCATCTGTAAAAGCGAGCTGCTCAGGTCCGAGACCGCACTCACGAGCGCCGCGTGTTGAATGGGGCTGGTATCCGGCAACTGCCAATAGTCGGGTTCAAAAATATAGACAGGTAGGACTGGCCCTGATGAAGCTGCGACCAGCGGAGCGTGGTCTGTCACCCTGAGGTCGCGCTTGAACCAGACGATGTTGATCGGAGTTGAACCAGACATGCAGTAAGTACGGGACGCATGGTCCTTGAGATCGCTTGGCATAGGAGCTAATGAGCTCAGAATGACCACGGGCGATCAAGATTAGGGAAGCGTCCTACTAGGATACTTGCGTTGTATTGGGATTGCGCAGCGCC
>CAYZUV010000331.1:0-2680 GCA_964481245.1 uncultured Pseudomonadales bacterium | reverse complement strand
ATGTGTGGTGATGTGTGGTGATGTGTGGTGACGTGATCAAAAGAAAGGATTGAACGAATGAATTTTGAATTTTCCGAGGAGCAAAACCTTCTTCGAGAACAAGCGCAAAGTTTTCTTAAAGATCAATGCTCTTTAAAAGCAGTCAGAGCAGTGCTCGATGGTGACCAACCCTTCGATCAAGCGCTGTGGCAGAAAGTCTCGGAGATGGGTTGGACTGCCACGACGATCCCTGAGGAATACGATGGCTTGGGATTATCTTACTTAGAGCTCTCGGTGATCGCTGAAGAATTGGGTCGACAAATCGCGCCGATTCCCTTCTCGAGCTCTGTTTATTTGGCGACCGAGGCCTTGCTGCTTGCGGGCAGTGATGCGCAGAAAGCGCACTGGTTGCCTCAAATGGCATCGGGCGCGGTAATTGGTTGTCTGGCGGTTAACGAGAGTGCCGGGGAGCCTGGTCCGGATAGTCTGACGTCCCGCTTCACCGGCGGGAGTCTCACCGGTTCTAAAATTCCTGTAGCTGATGGCGACATTGCCCATCTAGCGATTGTGCTCGCCTCAGCAGACGAGGGCCCAACGGCGGTTTTGGTGGATCTAAATCAAGCGGGCGTGAGCCGAAGTTCCGTGCAGACCATTGATCCGTCACGATCGCACGCGAGGGTCGATTTCGACGGTGCAGCGGCTGAGGTATTGGGGCAACCCGGTGATGGCTGGTCGCTATTGCAACAAGTCTATGATCGCGCAGCCGTGTTGTTCGCTTGGGAACAAGTGGGCGGTGCTGAGACGGCACTGAATATGGCCAAAGAATACGCGCTGGGTCGATTCGCGTTTGGGCGATCCATCGCCAGCTATCAAGCCATCAAACACAAGCTCGCTCACGCGTATGTAAAGAACACGTTGGCTCGCTCCAACTGCTACTACGGCGCCTGGGCATTGTCGACCGACGCAGCCGAATTACCACTCGCGGCGGCCACCGCGCGGGTTGCTGCGACACAGGCTTACTACTATGCGTCAAAGGAAAACATTCAAACCCATGGCGGTATGGGCTTCACCTGGGAGTTTGATTGTCAGTTCCCCTATCGGCGCTCAAAGTTATTGGCCGTGACCATCGGGTCAGAGGCGGTGTGGCAAGAGAAATTGATCAGCGCGGTAGAGAGCGCGCACGCAGCATAAGGAGGTCATGGACAATGGATTTTAACGACACGCAACAAGAAGCCGAATTTCGCTCTGAAGTGAAAGCTTGGCTCACGAGCAATGTGCCCACGGAAGCCGAGTTGAGCGGGCTTGATTACATCGGTCGCGCGAAGCTGTGGCAAAAGCGAAAATACGATGCGGGATGGGCTTGCCTACGTTGGCCTAAAGAGCACGGAGGCCGGGGAGCAAGCGCGATTGAGCAAGTCATCTTTAATCAAGAAGAGTCGAAGTTTGAAACGCCGGATGGCATTTTTGCCATCGGTCAGGGTATGTGCGCTCCCACGATGATGACCTGGGCAACGGAAGCGCAGAATCAGCGATTTATGCCGCCCCTCGCGAGCGGTGAAGAAGTGTGGTGTCAGCTCTTCAGTGAGCCTGCCGGTGGCAGCGATCTCGCGGCGCTGCGCACTCGTGCGGTTAAAGACGGAGACGATTGGATCGTAAATGGTCAAAAAATTTGGACGTCGGGGGCGCACTATTCTGATTATGGGGTGTTGGTGCTTCGAACCGATCCGGATGTACCCAAGCACCAAGGTCTCACCTATTTTTTCTTAGATATGAAATCTCCAGGCATTGAGATCAAACCCATTAAGCAAATCTCGGGTGGCGCGAATTTCAATGAAGTGTATTTCACAGATGTTCGAATCCCCGACGCTCAGCGCTTAGGCGCAGTCGGCCAGGGCTGGCAGGTGGCACTGACCACGCTGATGAACGAGCGGGCGTCGATCGGCGGTGGCGGTGGTGGTTGTAACTTTGATTCGGTGTTTGACCTAGCTAAGCGAGTGAATCTCGCTGGTCGGCCGGCCATCGAAGATCCTTCGGTTCGACGCAAGCTTGCTGATTGGTATGTTCAGGAATCGGGTCTCAAATTTACCGGTTACCGATCGATGACGGCGCTGTCTAAAGGTGAAATCCCGGGCCCAGAGAATTCCATTGGGAAACTGGTGGGCGCGCCCAAGCAGCAGGATATGGCGAGCTTTGCGTTGGATCTCCTAGATCAACATGGTGTCATTTGGGACAGTGAACTGTCCGAGAAGGCAGGGCTTTTTCAGGCTGCTTATATGGGGTCTCCTGGCCTTCGTATCGCCGGTGGCACCGATGAAATCATGGCCAACATCATTGCCGAGCGTGTCCTTGGCTTGCCTCAAGATGTGCGGGTCGATAAGGGGATTCCGTTCAAAGACGTGCCAACGTCAGCGTCCTAACCTGATTTCACGGACGTGGTGCAAGGGCTGCCTGGGTTTGTTGATCCAAGCAGCCCGATTTTTGTGTGGGGCAACCGAATTAAAGTCGATAAATTAAGAGCGCACGCCGGCGTTAAGACCGAGTCGAAAGATGTTCCGCCGGTTTCGGACGCTGTCTTAATAGATAAACCGTCATTTTTGGAACGCGTCGCGTCGATAACGCAACATTTTTCCTGAGCCCGCGTGCCGATGCTCGCCGAGTTGGAACGCGATGGACCCGTTAACAACCACGGTATGAATGCCGG
>CAYZUV010000330.1:0-2718 GCA_964481245.1 uncultured Pseudomonadales bacterium | reverse complement strand
AGTTCTAAGCGCTTCTCCAATTGCGCCGGCCTGTTCACAATAGATCTCCTTTTTTGCATCATCGATCGCGCAATGCAGCGATCACCTTCTTTCCCGCTATGATGTTGTTAAGACCGCCCGCTCAAGTTGCAGGGGCCGACCTCGGATCCACCTCGTCCCAAGATGTAAACAAATTCCTCTCGATGTAAACGAATGCCAGGATCCATAAAAACGCGTCCCAGAAATCGATAAAAGCGCCGTTCAATCCCCAGTAAATAGCGAAGACGACGAGCATCAGGTAAAGACCGAGCTTTAGTCCATTCGATACAAGCGCGCCACGCCTGGACACCGAACCTTTCGCTGCAGCACGTAAATCAAGTTCGAGCAAGGCCACGATCAAGAGCCAAGTCCCCGCATTCAGCACGTCGACCCAGGCTAATGCCTGGGTATCCTCGAGCACTCGCGTGCTGGCGATCCACTTCTGACCCTTATTCACGGCAAGATCGACTTGTTCACGGCATGCATCGGCGTCGATGGCTTGGTACTCGTCCAGCGTGGTCATTTGTTTGTAGCCTTCTGCACCGAGATCACAGGCAGGCCCTACCGCTAAAATGTCGGCACTTTCCAGCTCAAGCATTTTCTCCGTATAGCCGAAGAAGGCAGAAAGAATCATCAGGTAACACGCGGCTCGAATCAGCATCAGTGCCTGTTTTGTGCTGTGCTTCATCGTGGCCGGGTTGAGATGCCACGTCTCCAATTCAAAAATCAGGAGCAGTAACACCCAGGCCAGGGTGTCGATGGTTGCAGCAAACGCCTCGATCAAGTCGGGCAACGCCCAATCACCGACAAGCGTGTGCTCTGCCGCAAGCCATTCATCACCAAAGAAGAACAGGATGTTGGACGACAACAGTGCGTAGATCAGGTACTTCGACCATTGATATAGAGTGTCTCGATGAACGAGGCTCGTTGCGCGACTCACGCCCCCTCCCCAACCCAGGACGCATCGTTCTCATGTTCTTGCTCTTGTTCGTCAGACGGTGCAGGCAAGGTTTGCTCGTACACCACTTCGCCCCCCAAAAGGGTCAAGAGCACTTGGGTATCACCGATGGACGCAGGTGGGATCTCAAAGAGATTACGGTCAATCACCACCAGATCGGCGAGCATTCCCTCTTTCAGGGCACCTAGATCCGCTTCTTGATGCATCAGATAAGCACCCTCGAGGGTGTATGCGGCAATCGCTTGATGGAGGCTCACCGCTTCATCCGCATTGAGAACCCCAGGGTAGACAGCGTCAGCATCAGATCTTGTCACAGCTGTCTCAATCGCCAGAAAAGGGTTCATGCTTGAAACCGACCAATCACTGCCCGCAGCCAACCTTGCCCCTTGCCTTACCAAGGATCCAAAGGGGTACATGGCATCCACCCGGTGCTGACCCACAACCGGCAAGTTGACTTGCGTAATGTAGGGGTCAGGCATGGCCCAAAGCGCCTGCATATTTGCGGAGACACTCAATTCAGCAAATCGTGCGTGGTCTGCCTCGTCCACCAATTGAATATGAGAAATGTGATGGCGCGCATCCCGTTCGCCATGAGTTTCAATCGCCGCTTCAACTGAATTGAGCGCTTCTCGAACGGCCAGATCACCGATCGCATGAAACAAAATTTGCACATCCTGCGCATGAAGCGAACCCACTAGATCTGTCAGTTCATCATGGGTTAAGTTGAGGTGGCCATGCCCACCTGATTGACTGTGGTAGGGTTCGAGCAGAGCTGCCGTTTCGCCCTCCAGCACGCCATCAACAAAAATTTTCGCTGAGTCCGTGCGCAGCACATCAACGTCACCCCGTGTTTTCAAATCAATCGCCGAGCGGGCTCCCAGCCCCAAGCCAGGGTCATTCATGGCGATGGCGAGCACCATCCTGACCGGAAGCTCGCCAGCGCGCTCAAGGGATCGGTAAACAGCGAGATCTTCATCTGTCGTGGCTGCGTCGATGGCAGAGGTAATGCCCACGGAATTCGCCATTCGAATGGCTCGACGGGCACCCTCTTCGGCATCTTCGAAGAGCATGGCAGGGGCAAACCGCTGGACCAGCGCTTGCGCCTTCTCTCTAAGCGTTCCTGAAGGACGGCCAGCTTCATCTCGCTCAATCACACCATCGGATGGATTCGGCGTTTCTTCTGTAATGCCAGCAAGCTCCAATGCACGGGTCGAGGCCCAAGAGGAATGACCGTCCTCACCCACTAAGAGAATGGCTCGCTCAGGGTTGACTTGGTCAAGCAACGCGCGATGAGGGTTTGCTTCATCAAAGAGCGACAGATTCCAGCCACCGCCTAAAAGCCAATCTTCTGGCTCAAGACGCGCATCACAGGCAGACAGCTTTTCTTGGATCGCCACAATCGTGTCGATGCCATGTAAATCACACTGCATTAACTGTCTACCGCCATAGGCTAGATGGGTGTGCGCATCGTGAAAGCCTGGCAGGACCATCGCTCCGTTCAAATCGCGCGTCGGGCCGATAAATCCTTCGAGCAATGCCTCCTCACCCACGGCAATGATGCGTCGATCTTTGATCACCAGGATTGACGCCCAAGGCTGCGCATCGTCCATGGTGTAAATACGGGCGTTCTTGAGAATAAGGTCGGCGGGCTCTGGCGTCGCGCAACTCACCAAAAGACTGGTCAGGGTAATCGCAGCGACGACGACGGCGTTCTTGTTCATGGGATTTGAGTGGTTACCACT
>CAYZUV010000329.1:0-2725 GCA_964481245.1 uncultured Pseudomonadales bacterium | reverse complement strand
TTTACCGACGCCCACCAGCATCTCGAGGGTGTCGGTCGGCGAACGAAGACACTGAGTTTATTTGGACTCACAACGCTCGCAGACACGGTGTCTGAAATCAGGACTTGGGCATCTAGGACCCAACCTGGCGATTGGATTCTGGGCCGAGGCTGGATCGAGCGTGAGTGGACCGACGAGCAGCGTTTTCTGACAAAACACGATGTGGACCCATTCACATTGAGCAAACCGCTTTTCCTGCCGCGTGCAGATGGCGTGTCTGCGCTTGTTAATTCAGAAGCTTTGAGGCGAGCGAATATCACGAACAGCACACCTGACCCAGAGGGCGGACGCTTCGAACGAGACCAATCGGGAGAACTCACGGGCTATGTGCTTGGCAACGCCATGCAGGTGTTCAGATCGATCATCCCCGATGATTCAGATGACTATTTAAAGGACAACTTGCAGCAAGGACTGAAAGCCAACGCCGCCCTTGGATGGACGCAGACCCAAGATGCTGGCATGAGCTATCGGTTGGTTGATCTACTTAAAGAGATCCATGAAGAAGGCACCATGGCGCACCGAGTGTATGTTGCAGTGCCTGTCTCCGAAGCGGAGTCGCGCTTCCATCGAGGCAGAGAAAAAACCGACGATGATTTTCTGGATGTCAGAGGCATCAAGGTGTTTATCGATGGCACGCTTGGCTCCCGAGGCGCCGCCTTAATCGAGAACTACAGTGACAGTGATCACAATGGCTTCATGGATCGAACGCCCAAAGCTACGCTTATGCCGATCCTACGACGAGCACTCAAAGAAGGGGTTCAGATTGAGACCCATGTCATTGGCGATCGCGCCGTTCGGTCACTCTTGGACTGGTACGAGGCCGCTTTCCAATCTGTGCCATCGTCCGGCTGGGCCCAGCAGGATGTTCGATGGCGTCTCGAACACGCGCAGATTATTCAGCCTGAGGATCAAGCGCGCTTGGTTGCCTTAAACGTGATTCCCTCCATGCAACCGAGTCACGGCATTGGCGACTTGAACTTTGCGCCGGACCGCCTGGGACCTCATCGACTCAAATTCGCCTATCCATGGCGTGATCTGACCAACCAAGGGTTGAGACTTCTTGGTGGATCCGATGCACCTGTGGAACTAGGGGATCCGCGGATCGAATTCTACGCTGCCGTAGAGCGCAAACGGCTCGATGGCTCGTCTGGATCCGATTGGCACCCAGAACAGGCGGTCTCAAGAGAAATTGCACTTAACATGTTCACCCTTTGGCCTGCGTATGGCGCATTCCAGGAGCATCTTCGCGGCTCAATCGAAGTAGGAAAGTACGCGGACTTAACGATTTTTAATGCTGACCTCATGACCATCCCCGCGCCCGAAATCCTTAAGGCAGAAGTGCTGATGACCATTGTTGGCGGCCACATCATGTTTCAGAAAGAGGCCCATAACGAATTCGCGTTGCACGACGTCAACTGAGCATCAATGATTTCAAAACCAAGCAGCTCGATCATCCATACACACATCTGTCCCCCCTTCGACATCAATCACCGAGTTAGAACAACCATCGAGGACCCGAGTTTGATTTAAGTTGCTCGGGACTTGCCGCGGAGTCGATCGCACCTGAGAGATAAAAAGAAGAGCAAAGATTCCGCGTCAGCGAGCCATTGATTCCCGCGCCAAAGCGATGCATCAAGAAGACTCAAATGCCTAGCTTCGTACGGTGTCTTTTCCGACAAAAAAGCCGACATTGAGTCGGCCTTTGAGAGATGGCCCGCCCGGAGAGATTCGAACTCCCGACACCCAGGTTCGAAGCCTGGTGCTCTATCCAGCTGAGCTACGAGCGGGTACTGGTAAGGCCACGCAGTATAGAAAATCTCAGTTCTTCCTACCAGCGCCAGTGAATTCATTTATACTGTATTTATGTACAGTATTCAGGTACGCGTTAACCACCGTCTACTCACCTTGGATCAAGATCAGCGAGGTAGCATTGGCGTGGTCATGCGGGACGGTCGAACTGAGTACTTCTATTGGGGCGGATTTACGCTACACATGGTACGTCGCATCAAGCTCAAGGTGGCCGCAATCACCAATGAACAACTCAGAAATCCACGCGCAGGATACCGCTTGCAGCCGCCATGGATCTTTCTCGATGCAGACGAATACCTCCTAGGATCGTTCGATGGCTCTCTCGCCTATGCCGTGCTGCCCTATATGGTTTTGCGAGATGATTGTGTTCGCTAGTGCGCAGATTCCGCGGCGGCGTCCGAATTCGCTTGCCCTATTTCGCCAAGCGCGAGGATGGGGGATGCATCCAGATTTTCAGCATTCATCATCGAAGCGACTCGTTGCATTGAGGCAATCAACAAGTGCTGCTCCCAATCGGGTAAATTCCTGAATTTGCCTAGGAACTCTTCTTGAAGTGGCGAGGGAGACGCTGATAATTTTTCGCGCCCTAGATCAGTCAGCGCAACCACCATCTGACGCCGATCCCCTTCGGATCTTCCTCTGGAGATCAATCCATTCTTAGACAATCGGTCAAGCAGCGTCGAGACCGTGGCTTGCGAGAGGACAATGTCTCTGGCAATTGCAGATGGCGATGGACTCCCGAGGCGATCAATAATCTGAAGCACCAGCAATTGTGAAGTGGTCAGACCGCTGAGTTTCAAAACCCGCTTCGAATGCAAATCGATGGCGCGAGTGATCTTACGCAACGACACCAATATTTCATCGTAATCATTCATCG
>CAYZUV010000328.1:0-2731 GCA_964481245.1 uncultured Pseudomonadales bacterium | reverse complement strand
CTAAATCCGTTCCTGTGATGGCGAGCTTCGAACCCTCTAAAACCAGCAGCACATTCGACAGAATCGGAAGCGTTTGCCTTCGCTCAACAACACCACCCACTTGCTGCAGGGGCTTCAGAATACTGTCACGCGTCACTGAAAATTTCACAATGAGAACCTCATGTTAGTAAGTGCTTACTTTTAAAGAACCATAGGGCTTATCACGTACTGAGCGGTAGAGTCTTCCGAATCTCGCAATAGGCAGGGGCTGCTGGGGCTAGACAGCTCGACTCGCACCTCGTCCCCAGACATTACGGATAACGCTTCGATCAAGAAATGAATGTTAAAACCGATTTCTAGAGGCTCGCTGGCATAGTCAACCGTGATTTGCTCAATCGCCTGCTCTTGCTGAGGATTGTTGGTGAAAATCTCCAACTGACCAGATGACAACGACAAACGGACGTTCTTATAAACCTCATTTGAAAGAACCGCCGTTCTAACGAGCGCATCCTTCAACGCCGACCGAGAACAGGAAAAGAACCGATCACCACCTTGAGGAATCGCCTTCGAGTAGTCTGGATATTCAGCATCAATTAGCTTGCTGACAAATCGATCAGCGCCTATCTCTACCTGCACATGCTGTGGTGTAAATTGAAGCAGCACATCATCCCCAGCGCCATCTAGCAATCGCGCCAGCTCCACCACGCCCTTTCTCGGCAAAATTGGTCTCGATAGCCCTGGCTCTTCGTTCAATGCTTGCTCTGCAATGGCCAATCGCTGCCCGTTTGTCGCCACACAGCGGAGTAGCTTAGATTCAAACTCAAATAACATGCCATTAAAAAAGTAGCGAACGTCTTGCTGCGCCATTGCGAACATCGTGCGCGATAGGAGATTTTTCAAACCGGCACTGCTCACCTTAACCCCTTCCTCGGCAATCACCGCTAAATCGATCCAAGGGAATTCGTTCGCCGGCAACGTGGCTAACTGCGACTCAAACCGCTGACTGCGCAGGATAAAACGATCGCTATCAGCTTCGCAGGTGATTCTTGCTTCCTGTGGGAGATGCCGAACGATATCGAGCAATTTTCTGCCCGGCACAGTCACCGCACCTACACGACTGATATTCAATTGATCGGCCGAAATACGGGCAGACAACTCAATCTCTTGATCAGTACCAACACACACCAGACCAGACTCGCTGCACTGAATCAGCACGTGGGACAAGATCGGCAAAGTCTGGCGCTTCTCTATGATATTCACCACTCGCTGGAGAGGCTCGATAAATGTTGACTTCGCTAGCTCAAATTTCATGTCATCTCTAATCTGTCGCCATCTGAACTTACTTTATGGGTAATCAGCTCGTTAACAGTCTTCTAAGATTTCGATAATCATCACGAACGTCGGGATTGAGTTCCCTCAATTCACTGATTTTGCGGCACGCATGAAGCACGGTGGTGTGATCTCGCCCACCGTAGGCATCACCAATCTCTGGCAAACTGTGGCTTGTGAGCTCCTTAGACAACGCCATGGCTATTTGCCTAGGACGTGCCAGCGACCGGTTTCGCTTCTTGCTTAGCAAATCGCTCATTCTGATTTTAAAGTAATCTGCGACCGACTTTTGGATGTTTTCGAGACTGATTTGTCTTGCCTGAATCGCGATCAAATCTCTCAGGGCATGTTTTGCTTGCTCTATCGTGACGTCCTTACCAGTAAAGCGAGCGTTAGCCATCACCCGCCTGAGCGCACCTTCCAGCTCCCTCACGTTCGAGCGAACGCGTTCAGCGATAAAGAACGCCACATCTGGAATCAGCGATACACCCTCCTGCTCAGCCTTCTTCAAGAGGATCGCGACCCTGGTTTCAAGTTCTGGCGGCTCAACCGCAGCAGTCATTCCCCAAACAAATCGGCTCTCTAGCCGCTCTTCAAGACCCTTAACTTCCTTAGGATAGCGGTCACACGTCAACACAATTTGCCGCCCATCTTCTTGCAGGCGATTAAATACGTGGAAAAACTCTTCCTGAGACTTAGAGCCCTTAGCTAAGAACTGGATATCATCCATCAGCAGAACATCGACCGAACGATAATATTGGGTGAAATCACCCATACTCCCTCGTTCAATCGCTCTCACCATGTCCTCCATGAAGCGCTGGGAGTACATATACGCAACTTTGAGATGTGGATGCCGGTCCGCGATGGCATTACCCACTGCATGCATTAGATGGGTCTTGCCCAGTCCCACGCCGCCGTACAGCAACAGTGGGTTATAAGACGAAACACCAACATTTTCAGCAACTTGTAGCGCCGCTGCGCGCGCCATCTCATTGGAGCGCCCACCCACGAAACTTTCAAAAGTAAAAGATTTGTTCAGGTCTAAAAGAGGGTAGAAACGCTCCCTCTCTGCAAAACTGTTTAGTTTTTGGCTTCCCAGCACGTCACCTCTGGGCGCAACCAATGGCTTTGGTACATCGCCCACTCTAATTTCGACACTTCCCCCAGATAATCGCTCGTAATGTAGGCGTATCTTTTGTAAATGCGACTGCGCGACCTGATCTCTAATGAACTTATTCGGCGCGTAGAGAACAAGCGAGCCTTCTGCGCCAGACTCTGCCTGCAGCGGTCGAATCCAGGTGTTGTAGTCTTCCAAAGAAAGGTCTTTGGCTAACGCGTCCAGGCATTGTTTCCATTCTTGAACCAACAAACCATCCTCTATCTCTCAGGCGCCCGGTAACCCATACCGAAAACCCGTGAATTT
>CAYZUV010000327.1:0-2731 GCA_964481245.1 uncultured Pseudomonadales bacterium | reverse complement strand
AAGCTCTCGTCGCGCCCGTTCCCAATCCCTCATCGGCTCTTGGATCCACTCCTTGGGCATGCGGAAACCCGCCCAAGCCTGAGCCTTCATTTGCCTCAGTCCCTTACTCGAACGCATGGCATCAACTGCTTTGGACCCTCGGGCGCACTACCCATCGAGCCAGTGGGCGAAGGTCAATACCTCATCCAAACGCCCGCCACGCTGCCGACCGGACGCTCACGATATAACTGTACGTTGAAAGCGGACGACGGACGCTATTACTGGTATTCCCAGATGTGGATGCGCAAGCTTGCGAACAATACGTGGTGGGAGGAGCCGTGAGCCTTTGACGCTATGCCAATTGACGCAAAATCATCGCAGGCGACACTCGAACCAAATCACGGGTAAACCAAAGCCCAACACCCGAGATCAGCACTGCACCCATCACGGGACCGAGCAGCCATAGGAGCGGCGAGCCACTGTAGCTCAGCTCGAATACTTGCGTCTCAAGATAATAAACACTGACTTCGGCGCCAAGCGCGGCGACGAGGCCAGCCATCGCGCCCAGCACCAGGAATTCAAAGGCAAGGCTTTTCAAGATCAAGCCATTGGCCGCGCCGAGCGTCCGCAAAATCACAAATTGCCGCATCCGCTCGTCCATCGAGGCTTGTAGGCTTGCAATGAGCACCATGGCCCCCGCGAGTAGGATCAAAGCCAAGACGAACTCAATCGCAAGAGTGACCTGGCCAATGATCAGTTGCACCTGTTCAATGATTGCATCCACCTCGATGATGGTGACGGTTGGGTACTCACGGAGCAGGTCATTCAGCAGTGCCTTCTGCCCACGCTCAAGATAGAAGCTGGTCAACACCGTGGATGGGAAGGCCTCCAAACTTCCCGGTGACAAAATGAGATAGAAATTGGGCTGAAGATTATCCCAAGCAACCTCTCGAATACTCGTCACCGTCACCTCAAGCGATCGTCCCTCGATATCAAAGGTCACCTTATCCCCCACCAAGAGGCCGTTTTGCTCAGCATACTCAGACTCAACGGAAAGCTCGGGTGCACCCATCGAAGCCTCCGACCACCATTGGCCGTCGATGATGACGTTGTCATCTGGAAGTGTGTCGGTTTCCGTCAAATTTCGGGTAGACCGCGCCCCCGGCGCTCGATCTTCGCCTCTTGCGTCCTCGCGACGCACCTTGGGCGACTCACCGTTAATTAACGTCACCCGGCCACGAATCATGGGGTAAGCCGGCGAGATCTTAATCCCGGCATCTGTAAGCTGCCCAGCCAACCCCGGCAGCTCTTGGGGTGTGATGTTCAACGCGTAATGATTGGGTGCATCCTCGGGAATTTGTTGCTGCCATTCGAGCAATAGTGACGTGCGAACCAGAAAAATGAGCAGCAAGAGCATGATGGCAAGCCCGAAGGTCATCACCTGAACCAAATTCTCCTTCTGTCTTCGCCGAATTCCCGCCATCGCCAGTCTCAATGCACTGCCCGCAAGCATGCCCACTGGCTGACCCGATTTCAGCAGCGCAAGGCTAACCCCGGCCAACAGCGCCCCGATCACTACAACCCCAGACAAAATCAATAGCGTCAGCATCACATCGCCGCTGTACCAGACCATCAGGGCTAACGTGCCCACGACCCCGCTCACATAAGACCACCGCCTTGCGGGCGCGGCTTCGTCGATTTCGCGCCGGATGACCCGACTCGGTGACACATCGCGCAAAGCCAAAATCGGCGGCAACGCGAACGCCAGCAAGCAGATCGCGCCTGTCGCCCCCCCCAGCAGCAACGGCGACAAGCCTGGCGCGGGCAGCGCGACGGGAATAAAGGGTGCGAGCACTTCGGCTACCCCCCACTGAACCGTCACGCCTAAGAGCGAACCAAACAGCGTGGTTGAGACCCCTAGAATGACAAACATGCCCAGAAACAATTGATCGATTTTCCCGGGTGTCGCGCCCACCGTCTTCAGTAACGCGATGTGATCAAAATGGCGCTCCGCGAACCTGTGTGCTGAGAGCGCAATGGCAATCCCTGCAAGCACCACCGCAAGCAGGCTACCGAGTAACAAAAAGCGCTCGGCTCGCTCCAGTGCACGCCCGATCTGTTCGGCACCCCCACGAACGCCAAAGAGCCGAATACCGTCTGGCAACGAACGGGTAACCGACTCACTCCAAGTCTGCAGCGCAGCCCCATCGCCTGCGACCAGCAACTTGTAAGTGACTCGACTACCCGGCTGAATGACCCCAGTGGCTGCAACGTCATCCAAGTGCATCAGAATCCGAGGCCCCACCGCGTTAAATCCGCCGCCGCGGTCTGGTTCTTTGATCAACACTTTGGTTGCCGGCAACAGCGCCTGACCAATCTCCAGAGATTCACCAATGGCCACATCGATGGAGGCAAACAGCCGACTTTCAAGCCAAATCTCCCCGGGCTTCGGGCCGCTCCCAACCTTCGCCCCACGAGCAAAAGGCGCGTCTCCGGCGATCAGTGTACCTCTGAGGGGATAGCCGTCCGCGACCGCCTTCACCGAGCCGAGCTGCGCCCGGTCCTCTGAGAAGGCCATAGATAAGAATTCAACCGTGCTGGTTGTGTTGAGTCCAAGCGACCGAGCACTCGCTTCAAAGTCTGGAGGAATCGGCTCACTAGAGGCCAACACCCGGTCCGCCGCGATAAAGGCCGCGGACTCAAGCGCTAGGGCGCGCTGCAATCGATCAACAAAAAAACCAATGGTGGTCAC
>CAYZUV010000326.1:0-2739 GCA_964481245.1 uncultured Pseudomonadales bacterium | reverse complement strand
GTCAGCAAGGAACCCTCTTTCGCATACGAAGCTCTACGGCCTGGCTAGCGCACCAATCCTCGCGGAAGACCATCGGATTTACCCAACTGAGGCGCTTCGAAGATCGTGTTGCGCCGACGAGTTTCCTCTATGATCACGGGACTGAACAGGAGCCGGCTATGCACAATGCCCGAGAATTACCCATATCCCGAGGGACAGGTCGGGCGCAATTGATCAGGCACCGCGCCTTGTCCAAAGCCCGCCGAGTGCTCGTCATTTTGACGTTCTTTCTATCCGCCATCGTCACCAAGGAACCTTTCGCCATGACCCATGCCGATCTTTCGAGCCTGATTTCAAGCGGCGACGCGATCGCTATTCAGCGGGCACTGGCCGAAGGGTTGGTGTCCAGCGAGACCTTGACTGCGAGCTATCTGGACAGAATTAAACGGCATGACGGCGCCTACCGCTCCGTGCTTGCATTGAATCCGCACGCATTGGCAGATGCCCGAGCTGCAGATATCGCTCGCAGAAACGGTAGCCGCGCAGCCTTGCTTGGGCTCCCCGTTTTGATCAAAGACAATATCGAGACAAAAGAGCTACCAACCACTGCAGGCTCCCTCGCACTCAAGGACAATCGAACCGAACGCGACGCGCCGCTGATTCAACGATTGAGAGATGCCGGCGCGATCATCCTCGGTAAAACCAATCTCAGTGAGTGGGCTAACTTTCGCTCCGAGCGATCGTCATCTGGCTGGAGCGCCATCGGCGGCCAAACTCGAAACCCCTATGACATACAAAGAACTCCATGTGGGTCGAGCTCGGGCTCCGGTGCCGCGGTGGCTTCACGCTTCGCTCCCTTTGCGGTAGGAACAGAAACCAATGGGTCCATTGTCTGCCCAAGCCATGTCCAAGGCCTAGTGGGGTTTAAGCCAACTGTAGGTTTGGTGTCACAGCAACACATCGTTCCCATCTCAGCATCACAAGATACGGCCGGGCCGATGGCAGTCAACGTTGCCTCCGCCCGACTTTTGCTCCAAGGCATGGCCGATCAAGATCTAACCGTCAACCTTCCAACGCCAACTTCCAACATTCGCTTGGGCGTGATTTCGTCGGCGACGGGTTACCACGAAGGTGTTGATCTGACTTTTGGTAATGCCTTATCAAAGCTGAAAGCAGCCAACGTCCAGCTCGTTGAGGACCTCGCGCTCAAGCCGTCTTATGAAGAATTTTCAAACGACACTTACCTGGTTCTGCTCTGGGAATTCCGGGTTGGCCTCAATGCCTATCTGGCAGGGCTTCCGCGCCCAACACCCATTCGGACCCTCGAAGACCTCATTGCATTCAATCGGGCTCATGCCGATGAAGAACTTCTCTACTTTCCACAGGATATCTTGGAAAAGGCTGCTGCACTCACTGACGTCGATGAGCCTCGCTACCTTGCGGCAAGAGAGCGCGTTCAGAATGAAACGCGGCAAGCCATTCGAACGCTTCTGAGTGAGCATCAACTTGATGCCATCATCGCTCCTTCGGGGGGTCCGGCCTGGTCCATCGACCAAATCACGGGTGACCGATTCCTGGGTGGTTTCTCAACCTATGCTGCGGTGTCCGGCTTCCCTCACCTCACACTGCCGATGGGCCGAGTCTTCCATTTGCCAGTCGGTTTGTCTGTTGTTGGTGAAGCCGGTAAAGATCTCGAGGTCCTCTCCATCGGGGAGGCCATTGAAGACATTCTGTCGATCAGCGTTGCGCCAGATTGGGTGTCTGAACATCCATAAGCGTCACGGTCTGTCACATGAGAGACAGCGTGGCGTCTTGAGGTCTGTTCATGATAGCTCTCAATCTATCTGTAGAGGCGAATCATGCGCCCGGGCGCTTAACAGACTATGCAACCGGTGGTGAAACCCTCAACGGGCTTTGACCAACCACTTATCTAGCGCGTTCGCAAACTTTTGCCGGTCTTGCTTCGACAAGACCGGGGGCTGCGACATTTCGATACCCGAGGCACGCATCGTATCCATGAAGTCGCGCATATTGAGACGCTCTTTAATGTTTTCGGGGGTAAAAAATGCGCCCCTAGGACTGAGTGCAACCGCACCCTTCTTGATCACGGCATCGGCTAGGGGAATGTCTTGAGTCACCACAAGGTCACCCATCTCGCATCGAGTTTCGATGGCGTCATCTGCAACATCAAATCCTTTTGGGACTTGAACAAACTCAATCCACTTGGAGGGTGGTCGCTTCAGCGGGTGGTTGGCCACCAACGTCACACGCATCATCGTGCGTTCAGCTGCGCGAAACAAAATGTCCTTGATGACATTTGGACAAGCGTCGGCATCAACCCAAATCTGCGTCATAAATGTTCCTTCCCAAGCCGCTTCAACCTTGGGACCCACAGAAGATAGCGGCGATCTCTTGGCAACAATGCAATGTCGCCTTGCTCAATCCTCAAGGCCCCTCTTATCTATCCGAAAGTCGCTCAATGTTGCGCCGGGGATCTGTTCGATTGACGCTCAATTTTACGTTTTAACAGCGACTCAACACGCGCGTGCATTCGTGCATCAAGCGGCCAAGTGACACACAGATAAAAAGCAAAAATAAATACCACCGTTGGGACCACGCCATACAGTGCACCCAACCACATGAGTTGATCGGCTGTATGTTCAACGCCTCGCGCGGTTTCGTACCCAACCCATGCCAGAATCGGCAAAGAAAGGCCGCCAAAAGACGCTGCGCATTTGGTCATAAAGCCCAAAATCGCGA
>CAYZUV010000325.1:0-2741 GCA_964481245.1 uncultured Pseudomonadales bacterium | reverse complement strand
GACAAAGGACCGTGCCCAGGAATGACCACCGTCTCTTGGTTGATCTGCGCAAGGGTTTGTTCACAGAAATTGATTACACCATCCAAGGTTCCGCCGTTGCCTGCATCAATAAAGGGGTAGCCACTGTTATTGAACACATCCCCGAGATGCACCGCGTTGCTGCCTCTGAAAATCGCGGCGGTATCGCCCGTGGTATGCGCAGCGCCAAAGTGCATGAGGTCGAGCTGCTCACCGTTCATATGGAACTGCATGGAATCATCGTACGTCATAACAGGCAGCGCGTCCTTCGGATACGCTTTCTGCGCGTAGGCCACATTGACAAGATTTATCACTTGATCTGTGAGCATTTTTTCTCGTGAATTCGCTTGAGCAACAATCCAGGTGCCCTCTGGGCCAAAAGACTGGTTCCCGTCCGCATGATCAAAATGCCAGTGCGTGTTGATAGCGAAATCCACCGCCCCGCCACCGAGCGAACCGATCGCCGCATTCACCCGATCCATCATTTCGGGGAACTGATCGTCAACGATAAGTACTCCATCATCGCCTACTGAAACGGCGATGTTGCCACCCACTCCGAATAGCACGTACAAAGAATCAGAGACCTTTTCGGCCACCACGTCGGCGGTGTCAAAGTCCCAGCCAAACGCTTGGGCGATACCCTCTAAATCCATGGGTTCGGGCACCGAGGGACCTGAATGGGCCGAGGCAATCAGTGGTGCGCCCGAAAGCACACCCATCGCTAAAACAACCGGTAAAAATCGTTGCATCTTTGTCATCTTGTTTCTCCTTTTTTGAACCACGTATCAAACGATCCTGCGAGCCGAGCCAAGAGGCCCTTATCCTTTGAACAAATGACGCACAGCGCATCCCGTATTCATGCAGCCTCATCTCCCAAAGAGCCAATGCGCGCAGATCTTTTTGTCTCTCAATCGATGCCCCGCCTAGCAGGAGCTAGGCCCATAGTCACAGTGGGCGGGGCTTCCCGTTGAGAGCCTGGGCCATGCGCGTTCGGAGCGTTGCCATTCGCTCAGTTAACCTCAGCAATCAGGCACCTTCAAGCCGGTACTCGCGCTCGTGTAGCACCTGCTACATTTTTTTGCTACCTTGCGCGGCGTAGTGCTAGCCGCGCAAAATTTCGCGGCGCGTACACCCACGAACCGCCCTGCACGTTTGATGCTTATGCAAAGGGCAACGCATTGATCAACGAAGGAGCGATGAGCGCCGGCACCAGGTGGACCCCAAGAAGCCGAGTAGCCCAGCGAATCCAGGACTCAACATGTCGAACCTGTCGAAACTGAACCCCCCGACGTGGCGGAGATCATGGTTAGCCTCACACCTGATGCTTGGGGCCGTCATCGCACTGCTGGGCTGCGAGGAAGCTGCGGTCACCCAGACTGACATCGCTCGTCCCATTAAACCGGCGGTCATTGGTTACTTGAAGGCGCCAGAGTCCACACTCATCAATCAATTTGTCGGCAAGATAGATGCTGCGCAAACCGTGGACTTAGCCTTCGAAGTGCCCGGACAACTCGCAGCGCTAACGCCAAGAGAAGGCGATCAAATCGCCCAAGGCGCGCTCATCGCTCGACTGGATCAAACGCCATTTGAGATTCAGGTTCGAGAGGCAAGCGCTCAGTTTGAACTCGCTGAGCTCGATTTCAAGCGCAAGCAATCCCTTTTGAAGGACAATGCCATATCGCCCGCCCTCGTGGACCAGGCCAGCGCTCAGTTGGATCTCGTGCGCGCGCATCTGGACATGAGCCGCAGACAGCTTAAGGAAACGGAACTGAGGGCACCGTTCAATGGCCTTCTGAGTCGACGGTTTGTGGACAATCACACCTTCGTCGGCGCGGGCCAAGCCATCGTTCGATTCAGCGATTTGAGTGAAGTTTTTGTTCGCATTGCAGTGCCCGAGCGACTCGTCGGCGCACTCAATCAGCAGCAAATCCTTCGCCTTTGGGCTATTTTGCCCGACACTGGGGAAAGCATTCCGCTGGCACTTAAAGAATTTTCCGGTGAGGCCAACCCGGTCGCACAGAGTTACATGGTGACCCTCGTGATGCCAGCAACACAAAACATGCGCTTGCTCCCAGGCATGAATATCACCGTGTTTGCAGAGCGCGCCTTGATGGACCAGCACCCATTAGTCCCAATCGAGGCCGTCCACGAAGCGCCCGGGGGCGGGTTTTATGTTTGGCGTTTCTCTAGCGCAACCGGCGCCGTATCACCTCAGTCCATTAAAACGGGGGAGATTCGGGGCGCGCAAATCGAGGTTGTGGAAGGGCTCACGCCTGGGGACGCCTTCGTTGCCGCTGGCGGCCATCAACTGCGAGATGGCATGGTGGTTCGGCCCATGCCCGCTGACGCTAGAAAATGACCACCCACGCCTTCACTGAAACCCCTTTGACGCGCGTGGTCGGATGGTGGATCGATCGACCGATCTATGTTGTTTTAGTGATGCTCGCATGCCTTTGGGGTGGCTATTGGGGCATGGACCATGTGGGTCGCTTAGAGGACCCACCCTTTCCGATGGCTTGGGCCTACATCATCACACCTTATCCTGGCGCGACCGCCGAGGAGGTCGAACAGGAGGTCACCGATGTCATCGAAACAGCGCTTCAGGAGTTGCCTTATCTCGAGGAGATGAAGTCAAAGTCCGTTCCAGGACGCTCTGAAATTCAAATCGAAATCGATGAGCAGCTCGACCATTCAGAAATCCCGCAGGTCTGGGACGAGATGCG
>CAYZUV010000324.1:0-2743 GCA_964481245.1 uncultured Pseudomonadales bacterium | reverse complement strand
TAGGCCAAACCTCAGACCAAATTGATCAGGCGAAGAAAATGCTGATCGCATTGGTAGACGATGTGCGGGTGGCACTTATTAAGTTAGCTGAGCGAACCTGCGCGATCAGAGCGGCATCGAAAACTGATCGAGAGAAGCAATTGCGATTGGCGCACGAAATGAGCGAGATTTATGCGCCATTGGCGCATCGATTGGGAATCGGACATCTGCGATGGGAGCTTGAAGATCTTTCCTTCAGGTATGTAGACCCTGACGCGTACAAGCGGATCGCTGCCTTACTTGATGAGAAACGGACGGCGCGACAGGCCTACATTGAGGAAGTCCTAAGCCTTCTAAAAGACAAGCTGCAATTGGTTGGCGTCGAAGCGGAGCTTGAGGGTAGGGCGAAGCACATTTCCAGTATCTGGAAAAAGATGATGCGCAAAGGCATCAAATTTTCAGAAGTGTACGACGTTAGAGCGATTCGTATTTTGGTGCCCACCTCTGATGACTGCTACAGGGCGCTCGGTGTGGTCCACAATCTGTGGCGGAACATCCCAAACGAATTTGATGACTACATCGCCAATCCGAAGGGCAATGGCTACAAATCGTTGCATACGGCGGTCATCGGACCTGAAGGCAAAGTGCTTGAGGTGCAAATTCGTACCGAAGAGATGCACATCGAGGCTGAGTACGGCGTTTGCTCGCATTGGCAGTACAAAACCAACGCAGATGTTGATAAAAGCGCGCGCTATGAAAGACGGCTTGAGCTTCTGCGGCAAGTCATTGAATGGCAATCAGAGGTGGAGCAATTGCCCGCATCGTCGAAAGAGGTGCTCGCGAACGTTTCACTCGACCGAGTCTATTTGTTTACGCCAGATGGCCACGTCATTGATATGCCACCAGAGTCTACGCCTGTGGATTTCGCGTATCGCGTGCATACGGAAATCGGACATCGATGCCGAGGGGCCAAAATCAACGGCCGCATTGTGCCGTTGAATCATCGTCTTCAGTCAGGCGATCAGGTCGAGATCGTGACGGGTAATGAGTCGGCGCCCAGGCGAGAGTGGCTTCACTCACATCTTGGCTACGTCACGACCTCAAGAGCAAAATCGAAGATTCAGGGTTGGTTTCATAGGCAAGCTCGACAGAAGAATATCGAGGAGGGCCAACGGGTTCTTGAAGCAGAGTTGAAGCACTTGGGATTGGATCAATATGCCCATCAGGATCTGAACTCGGCGTTTGGGTATACATCAGACGATGATCTGCTGTTCGCGTTAGGAAGCGGTGATCTCGAACTCAGCGACGTGGTAGAAGAAATTGCCCGTGCCGCGAGCATTTTAAAACTTGATTCCCAAATGAATCTTGGTTTTGAGGCCGAAGGCAAAGTGCCTAGCTTGATTAGCGGTATCGGCGACCGAGCGCACAGCGTGGCGCAATGCTGCCAGCCGATTCCTGGTGATGCAATAGCCGGTATTTTGGAGGATGAGGGTGTGGTGACTGTTCACATGCAGGATTGCGTTCAGGTCCTCAACGCGGATGTTTATGGTCGCTTGATGCGGTTATCTTGGCAGGATGATATTCAAGAATCATTCAACGTGAACCTGGAGGTCCTGGGTTATGATCGGCCCGGTATTCTCTTTGAGATCGCCGGCCTTTTTGTGACCGAGCAAATCAACATATCAATGCTACACTCAGAGTCATCCAAGGAGACTGGGCGAGTGGAAATTCAGATGAGCATTGAAGTGGGTTCAATTAAACCCTTGATTCGAGTTCTCGAATTGATTCAACAGATTCCAAATGTGGCAAGTGTCCGCCGACTGGCGGCTTGACACGAGAGCCACTAGCGAAGAAGAGAGGTCTAATGAAACTGATTCTTTTAGGTGCCCCAGGTGTGGGTAAGGGCACTCAGGCACAATTCATTACGGAAACCTATTCAATTCCCCAGATTTCAACGGGGGACATGTTGCGAGAGGCGGTCAAGGCCGAGTCTGAGCTTGGACGAGAGGTAAAAGCCGTGATGGATCGAGGCGACCTGGTCACAGACGAAATTATTATTGCCTTAGTGAAAGATCGTATCCAGCAATCAGATTGCGATAAAGGATTTTTGTTCGATGGCTTCCCGCGAACTATTCCACAAGCAGAAGCATTAGTGGCGCAGGGTATTCATTTAGACGCAGTCGTTGAAATCAGTGTCGACTATGAGGAAATCATTAAACGAATGAGTGGTCGACGCGTGCACCCCGGCTCTGGACGCACGTACCACGTTGAATACAACCCGCCAAAAGTGTCGGGTTGCGATGATGAAACTGGCGAGCCATTGATTCAAAGAGACGACGATCAAGAGCAGACCGTACGCGATCGATTGAAAGTCTATGAAGAGCAAACGTCGCCTTTGGTTGATTACTATCAGCACATGGCAAAGCATTCGGCTCTCGAATATTTTTCCGTTGATGGTCAAGGCACTGTCCTGGAGATCAAACAAAAAGTGCTGCACGCGCTGAGTCAAGTGTCAGAGCGGCAGTCGTAAGCCCGGAAAGATTAAGAGAAAGATTAAGAGAAAGATTAAGAAAAGATTGTTATTTAAAAGGTTGTCTTTATCGTCGAGAATTTTCTAAACTTGACCCCGTGCATCGAGGTTACCGTGGCTCTGCTTTTGGCTATGAGGCGGAGTTAAGCCGAGGAGATGCTTCATAGCTGTGGACTCTTCTAAAACTGAAATAAGGAGCAAGAAAGTGGTCGCAAAAAAGAAACCTGCTGCCAA
>CAYZUV010000323.1:0-2743 GCA_964481245.1 uncultured Pseudomonadales bacterium | reverse complement strand
TGCCTTCGTACTATTCGTCCTTCATGTTACTCGAGCGATTTAAAGAACCAAACCCTAGGGCTGTGACCCAACCTCGCGCTGACCTTAGCGGTCAGACGCTCGTCGACCGTGAGGGATCCAGGGCCCTCAATCATCCTCAACGCAGATCGGGTCCAAATGCCATGATGGCGCTCAGCAATTGTCGGCAGGTGAGTTGCCCTTTGAGTTCGCCATCAACCACTACCGGCCGACGACGTTGCTTCTGAGCTAACATGGATTCCGCAACACTGATAATGTCCGCTTCAGGCGTGGTGGTGGTCACCGGCGTGGTCATCACCGAGGTCACTGGTGCTGAGCCCACACCGCCCTGGTTATAGACCTCAGACAATAGGCTGCGAAGACAATCCAGCTCAGAAAGCATGCCCACAACCTGGCCTGACTCATCCACCACCACAACGCCTGAGACCTTGTTCTCGACAATGGTCCGTGCCGCTTCGCCCACCTTCGCCTGATGAGAGATGGTGATCGGTCGCGCCACCATGTGATCGCTAACTTTGACAGAACGCATAGACTCTCTCCTGTGGAACGGTCTTTTCACATTACTCTGCGGACCACAAACCACAGTGAAACAATGCTGGAAGCATAAGGAAGAGATCACCGGTCAGATGTTCGTTAAAACCAATATCGATGGGTCAAGATGAGAATTTTTTGGCGGCATGAGCCCTTAAACCACAATCAGCGGCCGGCCCGTGGCAATCTCTGAGCACCGACACGCCTTGAGCTAGCAGGAATCGCTGTTAGCCACATGTGTCAGCGCACACCCTGCGCTTTGACCGCTCCCGCCGAATCGATCATTTAAGAGGCGATCGAAAGGCCGCTCGTTCGTTCATCGCCAGACCAAGGCATCAAACGGCAGGGGAGTCTGCCCGGATCAGACAGGGACGGCGCGGTTCCCTCTGGCTGATTCGATCACCCACCCCAAGCCTCAAAACGGACTAGGCAAAATCAGAAAACGCGTCCAGTCTGATGTTGCATGCGAGGCGTTGGTAATATCGATTCCGGCAACTTGGGATCTCGAATCAGCGCGCCGGGCTTGAGGCGAAGGGGCATAACGCCGGCCCAGACCTCGGACGCATAATCGGCTTCTTCATCATCCGGTGGCCCTGCAGAGATTTTGGCAGCTGCATGTTCGATGGTCAGCTCGATGACCCCTGTCATCAATACTTCGTTCTCGTGTGAATCCCGGACCTCTTCACGGCGACCCGGCATGGCGTGATCGCTGATGACATTCAGGGCATGCAGCTTCGCTTCACCCTCGATCAGTCTCGCAGCGCCATGGACCGTCACCGACCGATAATTCATCGACGAATTAAAGAGCGACCTCGCGTAGACGATGCCATCGAGCAAGGTGACATTGACACAAACTTTGGGTGTCGCCTCCAACATGCGGATCACGCGGGCTTTGCGTGCACCATGTAAGAAGAGACGGTTGCCATCGCGGCCATACATCATCGGCACAACAAGAGGCGCAGCGTCCTCAATGAAGCCAACCTGAGCCACCAATCCAGCATCAAGAATCTGGTGCACCGATGCTTCATCGTAACGCGCCTTTTCTCGTAACTGGCGCACCTGATTGGTTTTAGATACTTCAAACTGAGCCATCTGCTTCTCCTAACCTTTGCGTCACGCTCGACCGGCCACTCTCGAACGATCCGTACGATCGATCGATTTTCTGTTAGCCTTCGCGGTTGAGTATGACGCTACGAGGGGAGAAGTACATGCCAATCATTGAGAACAGTGAATTCGAAGGCAAAGTCGTTGTCATCACAGGTGCAGGGGGTGGCCTGGGGCGAGCGCACGCCATTGAGTACGCTAAGCGCGGCGCCAAAGTGGTGGTCAAC
Source organism: uncultured Pseudomonadales bacterium (assembly GCA_964481245.1). Taxonomy (GTDB): domain Bacteria; phylum Pseudomonadota; class Gammaproteobacteria; order Pseudomonadales; family Azotimanducaceae; genus UBA9926. Next base: position 863 of record CAYZUV010000323.1, on the reverse strand, counting down.
GATTTAGGCGGCAGCGTCGATGGCAGCGGTGCCAGTGACGCCGCCGATCGTGTCGTCGCTGAGCTGATTGAGCTGGGCGCTGAGGCAGTGGCCAATAAGGCTTCCGTATCGGACCCCGAGGGTGCCGCAAGTATTGTCCAAACGGCCATCGACAGCTTTGGACGCATCGACATTTTGGTCAACAACGCGGGCATTTTGCGCGATAAGTCCTTCAAGAAGATGACACTCGAAGACTGGGACATCGTGCTTCAAGTGCATCTCTCAGGCACGGCCTACGTCACCCACGCGGCCTGGCCTTTGATGAATGCCCAAGGCTACGGCCGAATCGTCCTGACCAGCTCTGGCTCGGGCATTTACGGCAATTTTGGGCAGACCAATTACGGTGCGGCCAAGATGGGCATGGTTGGCATGATGAACGTGCTCGCGCTCGAAGGCGCGAAAAACAATGTCCGCGTCAACACACTGGCACCGGCAGCAGCCACGCGGATGATTGCCACGATCCCTGGTCGGGAAATCGATCCCGAGAATCCGCCCGCCGAGAGAGCGCCCGGCCTTGTTAGTCCCGCGGTCCTCTATATGACCAGCGAAGAGGCGCCAAATGGCGTCATCATTAACGCCGGCAACGGCAAGTTCTATCGCGCACAGGTTTATGTTAACGCGCCGATTGATCTGGGCGTGGACGCGACCTTTGAATCACTCATGGCGGAAAGCGAACAGCTCCTCGACATGACGGGCGCAAAACCTCGCGGCAGCATGGGCGGCTAATCGCCGCCTTCGGCTTCGACCTCAACCAGAACAACGCCGCCTTGGATCAGGTCGCCTGGGGCACAGTGGACCCCCATGACCTGCCCCGCCACACCCGA